>NZ_JAKRFX010000030.1:0-42980 GCF_022347825.1 Pseudoalteromonas sp. OF7H-1
CCAGTTGCAGCGAAGTGGTAGTTCAGTTGGTTAGCTGTTGCCTTAGAGAAAGCGGCATGTCACGCCGGGGGCTGCGGCGGTTCGACGCTTCGATTCGAGTCCCGTCCACTGGGCCAGTTTGCATTTTCTTCTAAGCAAGCTTCCTTGAGCAAAATCAAAAATCAAAAATAAAATAGCTCATTTTCTTTAGTCTTTCCCTTGTCATCACTGTCAAGTAACTCATTTTTCAACATAAGCTTATAATAATGTCGTTATAACTTTGCCAGTTGCAGCGAAGTGGTAGTTCAGTTGGTTAGCTGTTGCCTTAGAGAAAGCGGCATGTCACGCCGGGGGCTGCGGCGGTTCGACGCTTCGATTCGAGTCCCGTCCACTGGGCCAGTTTGCATTTTTCTTCTAAGCAGGCTTCCTTGACCCAAATCAAAAAGCTCATTTACGTTAGTCCTTCCCTTGTCATCACTATCAAGTCACTTATTTTTCAACATAAGCTTATAATAATGTCGATATAATTTTGCTTGTTGTGGCAAAGTGGTAGTTCAGTTGGTTAGCTGTTGCTTAAGTGGATAGCATTCAGCTAGGTCAAAAGGCAATTATCTACGCGCCACACTCATTGTTTTACGTCTCAGTTCTTGTCGCCTTTTATACAAATAGACTAGGGCCTGTTGACCTTTGCTGTTTGATTTTTGTTCTTCTGAGTGTGTTTTGGTCGCGACGCTCGACTTGCCGCCTAGTAATCTAGGCAAAAGTTGAGCAACAATGAACAAAGCGCACTCAGATGAACCCAAAGGGCAGCGCTTGATTAGCATTTCTACTGTGTTGCCCCACAAGGATGTGGGGTAAGGTGACTTTGCAGGAGCACAAAGTCTTTATCGCCAGACTTACATAGAATGACTATGCTACGCTGGCTCTGCCTTGTATAAATACCAATCAAACTGCTGCAAAAACAAACTTGAAAGATCAACAGGCCCTAGTTGTAGATCTCATTTCTTCTAAGCAAAACACGATTAACTTAAAGCGCAAACTATGGTTATTTTTAACTCGCCTCTTTTCTAGCGATCTACTTGCGATCTGCCTTCATTTAAATATACTGTATATAAAAACAGTATTTGGTGATGTATGGCGAATTATATAGATCTTCTTGAGCGTAAAAACCTGCTTTGGCGTGGACGTGGACAGACCGTGCAGCATGATGTCGTCAGTACTCGCTTTGCTGCACTTGACGATTTGCTGTGCGGTGGTTGGCCGCAACAAGGTGTGATTGGTGTGAAAACTGCAATGGGAATAGGAGAGTTAAGGTTGATATTGCCCCATTTTGTGGATGATAACCGTTTGAAGGTATTAATTAATCCTCCAGGGCAAATACATGCCGCGGCATTGCATTATTTATCGTTAGACCTGAGTGAATTTATGATATTGCAGCCACCAAGTGAAAAAGAAGCACTGTGGGCTGCGGAACAATGTGTAAAAAGTGGTGCGTGTAGTGCGCTTGTACTTTGGCACGAAGCGCTTTCTATTGCTGCTGTAAAGCGTTTGCAGTTAGGTGCACAGGCGGGAGGTTGTAGGTTATTTGCTTTGTACCAAGCGCAGTACGCCCAGACTTTACCATTTACACTTTCAGTGGTTTTACAAGCACAGCACAGCGGCTTGGATGTGATAGTAAAGAAGCACAAGGGGCACTTTGCACATCGCAGTCTTAAACTAGAGAATCCCCACTATTGGCCAGAGCTTGAAAAGCCGAACCTACCTCATGTTAGCGATAATATAGTTGCGTTTTCAGGCTATGAGCGGCGCTTAACGAGCTAGTTATGTGGTTATATCTCTATTTTCCTATGCTGCAATTAGAGGGAATGACAAAGCAAACGGTTTCCGGTGATTTTGTTACACCCGTTATTATTATTGATGGCCGCAAAAACCAGATAGTGCAGCTAAATGATGCAGCGCAGCAGCGAGGTATAAAAATAGGAATGGGCCTTGGGACTGCTTGTGCATTGTGTACACAGCTTCATGTTTTGCCCTACGACGACTTTCTAGAAAGACAACAGCTATTAGACATTGCCAATATGCTTTATCAAGTGAGTGCAGATATTGTAATCGATGAACCTAATGGTCTTGTGCTTAAAGTCGATTCTATGCTGTCGCTCTATCATGATTTGCCAAGTTACTGGCAAGTAATATCTGGACAATTAGCGCAACTTGGCAAGAGTTATTATTACGGCATGGGTGAGTCCACAATAATGGCTAAGCTCTTGGCGCGAGAGCACTGCAATGTGCTTGTGTTAACGCCTTGCCAAAAGCGTCATTACTTGGGGAAAATAGGACTAACACGTACAAGTCTAGACAGTCGGGTGGTTGAACTGCTTGCTCGCACCGGAGTTAAAAACGTGGCGCAGTTAGAGCAGTTTGCACTCAGTGAGCTGGCTAAACGTTTTGATACTGCGCTCGTACATTATGTAGGCTGCTTGTTTGGAAAACTAAAAGAAACCCTTAACTATTTCCAACCTGCGGAAGCCTTTGAACTTAACGCGCCTTTACTTTACGAAGTCGAAGAGATGGCTTGGTTAGAAAAGCCAATTGAGCATTTGCTATCGCGTTTAGCATTATTCCTACAGCAACGTAACTTAGTAACTCGAACGCTTTATTTTACCTTAGCACTTCGAGATAAAGAGGCTTTAGAGATCACATTAAACAGCGCGGAGCCTGAATATAAGGTAGAAAATTGGCAGCGCCTGTTAAACCTCAAGCTAGAATCCATAACCTTAGATGCACCCGTACAAAGTGTTTCACTCAAAGCTGATGCACTAGAAACGCAGCATGCCACAATAAAAGATCTCTTCTCAACGCAGCAAAGTGCGATGTCTGCGCAAGGACTGCGGGCTATTCTATGTGCTAAGCTCGGTGAGCAGGCTGTGCAATATCTACAACTTACAGGCGATCCTCGTCCTGAAAAGGCCAGCACTTATAGCCACGAGCCACATTTCACGACACTCAAGAGTAAATTAAGACCTACCATTCTATTTCCGAAGCCACAGCCTTTATGTGAAAAAGTCAATATTATTTCTGGTCCAGAGCGTATCGCTTCAGGGTGGTGGGACGGTGAGCCGGTCCAGCGAGACTATTTTATTGTACAAAATGAACAAGCGCAGCGGTTATGGGTATTTCGAGAGCAAAATAACCATTGGTATATTCATGGAGTATTTAGCTGATGTCTTATGCCGAGCTTTTTTGCCAGAGCAATTTTTCATTTTTGACTGGCGCATCGCGACCAGAAGAGTTGGTCAAACAAGCAGATTTTTTAGGTTATAGCGCAATAGCCATTACTGACGAATGCTCTTTGGCTGGCATTGTCCGTGCTCATGCTTATATTCGTGATCATAAGCTCAAGATAAAACTCATAGTTGGGAGTTTGCTGAAGTACAACAATATTGAATTGGTTGCTCTTTGCCCTTGCCAGCTCGCTTATACAGAGTTATGTCGAGTGATTAGTAATGCTCGCCAGCGAACGGAGAAGGGACAATATCAGCTTAGTGAGTGGGATATTATGTCGCTTAAGCATGTTTTATTGTTGTGGTTGCCAAAGGGGAACAGTCAAGATGTTCAATCATTGCAATGGCTGTGTAAATACCACCAAAATAGAATATGGATTGGCTACCGACGTAACTTGAGTGCAGAAGATGTACATTACTTTACCCATTGTGTAAAGCTGTCAAAAGCGTACCAAATACCTATTTGCGCTGTTGGTGGGGTGCTTATGCACTGTTCGTCTAGACTTGCGCTACAGCACACACTGACCGCCATTCGACAGAATCATGTGATAAGCGAGATCCCTGAGAAAATGATTTGCAATAGCGAGTCGGCACTTAGATCTATCTCTAAGCTTAATAAGTTGTTTTCACCTACCTTTCTTGAAGAAAGTACCAATATCGCGAAGCGGTGCGTATTTAATTTAGACTCATTGCATTATCAATATCCTCAGGAGCTAGTGCCTAGGGGCTTTACTCCAATGGCTTATTTACGTGCGTTGGTCGAAAAGGGTAAACAAGTTCGCTTTTCTGATGGCGTGCCGCCAGATATAGAAGCCATTATTGATAAAGAGCTAGCGCTTATTGAAGCGCTTGATTATCCGTTTTTCTTTATCACTATTCATGACATTGTGATGTATGCAAAACAGCATCAAATCTTATACCAAGGGCGAGGCTCAGCCGCTAATTCCGTGGTCTGCTACTGCTTAGAGATAACCGCGGTTGACCCTCGACAAGTGGGCGTATTGTTCGAGCGTTTTATTAGTAAAGAGCGTAATGAGCCACCCGATATAGATGTAGATTTTGAACACCAACGTCGTGAAGAGGTGATCCAATATATCTACAAAAAATATGGCCGTAAACGCGCAGCATTAGCAGCAACGGTGATTACGTATCGTTTAAAAAGTGCCATGCGTGATGTTGGCAAAGCCTTGGGCATGGAAATGGCACAAATAGAGTACTTTATTAAGCATCTCAACCGCCGTGATAAAGGACTTAACTGGCAGGCCCAATTAGTGGAGCTAGGGTTAGAGCCAAACTCATTAAAAGGTCAGCACTTTATTCAGTTGGTTAATGACATTATGGGGTTTCCAAGGCATTTATCGCAGCATGTTGGTGGTTTTGTTATCTCAGAAAGTCCATTACATGAATTAGTGCCCGTAGAAAATGCAGCTATGCCAGAGCGCACCATTATTCAATGGGATAAAGATGACCTTGAAACCCTTAAGTTACTCAAAGTTGATATCTTGGCCTTGGGTATGCTAAGCGCTATCCGTAAGTGTTTTGGCTATATTGCAGCGCATACGAAGCGAAACCTGGATCTTGCCCAGTTGACTCGTATGCAAGACGACCCTTTGGTCTATAAGATGTTGCAAAAAGGGGATAGTGTTGGCGTGTTTCAAGTAGAATCGCGTGCACAAATGAGCATGTTGCCAAGGCTGAAACCCGCGAGTTACTACGACTTAGTGATCCAAATAGCAATTGTACGTCCCGGCCCTATTCAAGGGGATATGGTGCATCCATTTTTAAAGCGACGGGATGGTGAAGAGCAAGTGACTTATCCATCCGAAGCGGTTAAATCGGTATTAGAGAGGACCATGGGAGTTCCCATTTTCCAAGAACAAGTGATAAAACTGGCGATGGTTGCAGCTGGGTTCACTGGGGGAGAAGCGGATAGCCTACGCCGAGCCATGGCATCATGGAAGAAAACCGGAGAGCTGATGCAGTTTAAAGAAAAGCTCATTCGAGGCATGCTAGAGCGGGGCTATGAAGCACAGTTTGCTGAGCGGATTTTTGAGCAGATCTGCGGTTTTGGTGAATATGGCTTTCCTGAAAGCCACTCAGCTTCTTTTGCTGTGCTGGCTTACGCCTCTGCGTGGTTGAAATACTACTACCCCGCAATGTTTTATACCGCTCTACTTAATAGTTTACCAATGGGATTTTATTCGGCTTCACAGCTGTTGCAAGATGCATCAAGGCATAAGGTTAGCATTTTACCTATCTGTGTTAACCAGTCCGATTACGAACATCAAGTCGTACAAGAGCCAAGACAAGCAACGTTTGCGATCCGTTTAGGACTTCGGCTTATAAAAGGGTTAAGTGAAGAAGAAGCACTGCAATTATTACAATGCAGACCTCAAGAGGGGTTTGGTAAAATCGTGCAGTTACAACAAGCTGGTATTACCAACAGTACTATTGAAAAGTTGATTTCCGCAGATGCTTTACATCACTTTGTGGATAGCCGTTATGCTGCTAGGTGGTCGCTTGCAGATCACAGTAAAACCTTGCCACTATTCAGTGATATTGAAGAGAAAGAGTCGCAATATAGTCACTTTAGCGCCACAGAGTTCGAAAACTTACAGGAAGATTATAATAGCACTAAGGTCTCTTTACGCACTCACCCAATCAAGCAACTTGAGCAAGCAAAGCTTATAGACCGAACGGTTAAGGCTAATGAACTGCTTTATCGACCGCATAAATCGTTAGTAACAGTGATAGGGCTGGTAACAGGAAAGCAAGCCCCAGGTACCGCAAAAGGCGTGACCTTTTTTACTTTGGAAGACGAAACAGGCAACATCAATGTAATTGTGTGGTCTGGTACTGCTCGAGCACAAAAGCAAGCCTATATGGGTGCTCAGCTATTAGAAATAAAAGGCATAGTAGAGAAGGAAGGGGAAGTGGTACATGTTATTGCTGGTAGGTTAATCGATAGAAGTGAGTTACTAGCAGCGATGACAATTAAGGCTCGCGCTTTTCATTAGTTGCTTTTTAGTGATTTTTTGTGGCTTAAAGCTGAGGAATGTTGTCTTCGTAAATGCGCTCTATATTTTTATAAAGTTAAAGCCCCAATAAAGAGGCATTTTTGTCATGTCTCCACTTTAGCCTTGGAGCAGTTTCATCATGGCTGCTATAAAGCCTTCTTGCTTGATTATTTGATATTTTTGGCAGGTGTCTGGGTTTTTCAAATCGTGGCATAGGTATAGTGTATTGCGCTCAAGCGCTGGCTTTGGATGTAAATTTGAGTCAAATAGCACAGGATCAATACCAGGAAGACCCGGCCAATATATACTACTAGCCACAAGTCCTAATTTCTCATAAGTAATCAGTTGTGGTTTTGGCAAGACAACAAATAGTATTCCAATGACTGCAAGTGCTATCCACTTACCTTTTCCCTTAGGTCCATCATTATCTGTAGCAGTTTGTGCTTGCTGTGCTTGTGCGGTTTGCTGAGCCTTCATCGCTGCAATTTGTTGTGGCGATGGTCGACGGTTTTTTGTTGTACTAGTGCGTTTCTTTTGGTTGGACTGTACTTGACCTAAAAGCGATTGTTTTTTTGATGGTTTTGCCATGCTTTAAGTAGCCTTTTAGTTGCAGGTCTCTATAATGCTTCTATGCTAAGTATAATAGCTTATTTTTACACTACAGCCTACGGGAAAGGACTATGGATCAAAATATCTCTATTTTAATCGTCGATGATGTAGGGACAGTTCGCAGCTTTTTACATCAAACCTTAATGCACTTAGGCATTGATCATGTAAGAGAAGCCTCCACTGCAACGCAGTGTGTAAAGTCATGTGAAGAGCAACATTTTGATATTGTCTTTTTAGATATTGAGCTGCCCGATGGTGATGGTAAAGAGTTAATTGCAACCCTAAATGAAATAAACCCAAATATTAATGTCGTTATGGTGTCGGCACACTCAACGGTAGACAATGTTAAAGATGCTATTGAGCGCGGTGCTAAAGGTTTTGTTGTTAAGCCATTTTCGCCAAAGAAAATCGCGGCTATGCTGAAGAAGTTTTACCCAGATTTAGAATTGGTTTAAAACTGCACTGATTTTATCTTTTGATACCAAAGTATATAAATTACAGGCATAAAAAAACCGACATAATGTCGGTTTTTTCAATCCAGCAACAAATTAAAGTGCTTTGATCTTAGCAACTAAACGGCTCTTATGACGAGCAGCTTTGTTTTTGTGGATTAGACCTTTAGTTGCGTAACGGTCTAGGATAGGTGCAGCAACAGCGAATGCTTGAGTTGCAGCTTCTTTATCACCAGCTTCAATTGCAGCGATTACTTTTTTGAAGTATGTACGCATCATTGAACGACGGCTTGCGTTGTGCTTACGACGCTTTTCGCTAGTGATAGCGCGTTTTTTTGCAGACTTGATGTTAGCCAAGGTTTGCTCCTAACAATCTTAAAATAAGCTTAATTTAAAGGCCGAGGAATATGCCTGTTTTAATCGCAAAAGTCAATATAAATTAACAAGCGCGGCCTAATGTTCAACACCCAAGACTCGACTTGGGCTATTCTCAATTCTTAACCTGTACAAATCAAAACGTTGCTATGCGACATTTTTACTTCTATAGCAGGCAAGTAAACCCGTAATATCCCAAGTTGCACTAATAATTTGCAAAGCGTAGCTTCACAAAGTGCCTTGAAAATCTCAGGTCTGAACCAAAGTAAACAGTCAAATTTCACAAGGTGAAACAGGCCTACCAAGGTTAATGGCGCGTATTGTATCAAAGCTGACAGGGCACGCCTAGTGCTAAATGCACAACGACTGTGGCATAATCTGCCGCGATTCACTGAATTTAGGAGTTAAGGTGGCAAAAGGGTTATTTAAATCGGGTATGATTGTCAGTGCCATGACTATGATTTCGCGGGTTCTGGGGCTAGTTCGAGATGCCGTCGTGGCAAACCTATTGGGCGCAGGATTGGCCGCCGATGTCTTTTTATTCGCCAACCGGATCCCTAATTTTTTACGTAGGTTATTTGCAGAAGGCGCGTTTGCTCAGGCGTTTGTTCCTGTACTTTCAGAAATTAAAGAAAAGCATGGAGACGATAGAGTAAGGTTATTCGTTGCACAAGCCGCTGGGACACTCGGGACCGTATTGCTTATTGTTACTATTTTAGGGGTGATAGGCTCGCCTGTGATCGCCGCATTATTTGGCACAAGCTGGTTTCTCGACTGGTGGCAAGGTGGTGCAGATGCCGAAAAATTTGTGCTTGCAAGCGCACTATTAAAGCTCACCTTTCCTTACTTATTTTTTGTTTCATTAGTTGCACTTAGCGGTGCGGTACTGAATGTTTATAATCGCTTTGCCGCAGCGGCCTTTACGCCAGTTTTACTCAACGTGTCGATTATTGGCTGCGCTATTTTTCTCCATGATAAATTTGCACAAGGTGCGTACGCTCTAGCACTCGGTGTATTTATTGGTGGTATTGTTCAACTATTATTCCAGATCCCATTCTTGTTGCGCTTAAAAGTCTTGAGTCGCCCTCAATTTGCATGGCGAAGTCCTGAAATAACCAAAGTAAGAACTCTGATGATCCCTGCATTATTTGGTGTTTCTGTTAGCCAAATTAACTTACTACTGGATACCGTCATTGCCTCTTTTCTCGTGACGGGATCGATTGCTTGGCTTTATTATTCAGACAGATTAATTGAATTTCCACTCGGCCTATTTGGTATCGGTATTGCGACCGTGATACTGCCTGCACTTTCTAAATTACACGCAGGAGAAAAAAGTGAAGACTTTCAGAAAACACTAGATTGGGGTGTACGTTTTGTCATCTTCTTGGGATTACCAGCGATGCTAGGGCTGATGGTGATAAGCCCACTTATTATTTCAGTATTGTTTGGCCATGGTGAGTTTGTTTCTCAAAATGCAGACAATATAAATAAGGTAAGCTTAGGGGTAGCCGCATATTCCGTTGGCTTGTTAAGCTTTATGTTGATTAAAGTACTGGCGCCGGGCTTTTACGCCAGACAAGATACCAAAACGCCTGTTCGAATTGGTATTATTACTATGGCACTCAATATGGTTTTCAATCTCATCTTAGCGCCTTTTATTGGTTATCTAGGCCTTGCATTGGCAACTTCATTATCAGCGTCTTGTAATGCGTTTTTACTTTATCGTCAGCTGTCACATCAAGGTGTGTATCAGCTAAGCGCATTTTCTCTTGGTTTTACTGCCAAATGCTTTGTTGCAGCGGTCGTGATGGCTGTATGTGTATACTTTCTCGGCGCACGTTTTGAATGGCTAGAGTGGGGACTGATGGAGCAGGTGCTATTACTTTGCGGATTATTAGTAACTGCGATGGTGAGCTATTTTAGTTTACTATTTATACTAGGGGTAAGATTGAGCACAATCCGAGATGCTTGATTCGCATTTTTAAGCAACTTGGGTATAATCGGGCTCTTTGATATTTGCTGCACAAAGGCACGGCACTATGCAACTAATCCGAGGGATCCATAATATTCGACCACATCATTTTGGTTGTGTGTTGACGATTGGAAACTTTGACGGGGTTCATCTTGGACATGTAGAGGTTTTGAAGGGGCTGATTAGCGACGCAAAACACTATCAACTTCCAAGCACAGTGATGTTATTTGAGCCGCAGCCCTTGGAGTTTTTTGCCAAAGATAAAGCACCGGCTAGGCTGACGCGATTACGTGATAAACTAGTCCTGTTGCAAGAGCTTGGTATAGAGCGAGTCATTTGCGTCAACTTTAATCGCAAATTTGCCTCGCAAGATGCAGAGCAATTTATCAAAGAAGTCCTAGTGACAAAGCTTGGAACCAAGGCGCTCACGGTCGGCGATGACTTTCGTTTTGGCCGTGAACGTGCTGGTGATTTTGCAATGCTAAAACGAGTGGGCGAACCGCTAGGTATGCAAGTAAAAGACACGGCAAGTTTTCGCAAGCAAGATTGTCGTGTAAGTAGCACGTTGATCCGCACGGCACTTGCGGCTGGTGATTTGCGTCAAGCACATGATATGTTGGGCCATACCTATGCCATTTCAGGCCGTGTTATTCACGGTTGGAAGAAAGGCAGAGAGCTTGGTTTCCATACTGCAAATATTGCCTTAAAACGCCAAGTGAGCCCTGTGCGCGGTGTGTATGCGGTCAAAGCGACTGTGAATCACAAAACACATTATGGTGTAGCAAATGTTGGCACTAAGCCAACCCTAAACGGAACGAAAGCCCTTTTAGAGGTGCATCTGTTTAATTTTAATGAGACCATCTACGGTCAGTTTATGAAAGTGGAGCTAATTGAAAAGCTTCGCGATGAGCAAAAATTCGAAACATTGTCGCAGTTAACAGAACAAATCAGTCGTGATGTTAGCAATGCAAAACAGTGTTTTTCTTTAACGTAGCCGATACGGAAAGTAGGATAAATGAGCGACTACAAACATACTTTAAATCTACCGGAAACTGAGTTTCCGATGCGTGGTAATTTGGCGCAACGCGAACCAAAGATGCTGAAAAAATGGTATGAAGAAGACCTATACGGTCAAATTCGCATTGCGAAAAAAGGTAAAAAGCCATTTATTTTGCATGACGGTCCTCCGTATGCAAATGGTGATATTCACCTAGGTCACTCAGTAAACAAAATCCTAAAAGATATTATTATTAAGTCAAAAACGCTTTCTGATTTTGATGCGCCTTATGTACCTGGTTGGGACTGTCATGGTCTTCCAATTGAGCTACAAGTGGAAAAGAAAGTAGGCAAACCAGGTAAGAAAGTATCGGCTGCTGAATTCCGTGAAAAGTGCCGCGACTATGCTAAAAAGCAAGTTGATGGTCAAAAAACAGATTTCAAACGCCTTGGTGTGTTAGGTGACTGGGATAAGCCATACTTAACCATGAACTTTGATTTTGAAGCCAATGCTATTCGTGTGCTTGGTCGTATTATCAAAAATGGTCACCTGCACAAAGGTGCAAAGCCAGTTCACTGGTGTACGGATTGTGGTTCAGCACTTGCAGAAGCAGAAGTTGAATACCAAGACAAACAATCGCCAGCAATCGACGTAAAGTTTGTGTTTGCTGATCAAGCGGCAATCATTGATGCGTTTGGCTTGGCCGAAGGCCATGAAGGCAAAGGCGAAGTAAGTACCGCAATTTGGACTACAACGCCTTGGACATTGCCTGCAAACCGAGCCGTGGCAGTACACGGTGCGCTAGAGTATGCACTGGTACAAATTGAAGATGAAGGTCAAGAGCAGCGTATTGTGCTTGGTTCTGAATTAGTCAAAGACGCTGTTGATCGTTTTGGATTCAAGCACTTCCACGTACTAGGTTACGCGAAAGGCGCTGCGCTTGAGAATCTGCGCGTTGCACACCCATTCTTAGATTTCGATGTGCCTGTTATTTTAGGTGAGCACGTAACAACAGACTCAGGTACTGGTATCGTTCACACAGCACCTGGTCACGGTCAAGAAGACTTTGCAGCGGGTCAGGCTTACGGTCTAGAAGTTGCAAACCCGGTTGGTGCAAATGGTGTTTATCTACCAGATACGCCGATTTTTGCAGGTCAGCACGTATTTAAAGCAAATGACAGCATCATTGAGTTATTAACTGAGAAAGGTGTGTTGTTCCGCCATAAGGCATTAACGCATAGTTATCCGCATTGCTGGCGTCACAAAACTCCTATTATTTTCCGTGCGACGCCACAATGGTTCGTCAGCATGGATCAGGCTAACCTACGTGCTGATTCACTGAATGAAATCAAAAAGACAGAATGGTTACCAGAGTGGGGTGAAAGCCGCATCGCAAACATGGTTGAAGGTCGCCCTGATTGGTGTATTTCACGTCAGCGTACTTGGGGTGTACCAATCGCGTTATTTGTCGATAAAGACACTGGCAGCCTACATCCTGAAACGGAAGCCCTTATTGAAGCCGTTGCTAAATTAGTGGAAGAAAAGGGTATTCAGGCGTGGTACGACTTAGAGCCTAGCGTGCTGTTAAGTGAAGCAGATGCTCAACAGTACGTAAAAGTACAAGATACACTAGACGTATGGTTTGACTCAGGTGTAACACATGCGTGTGTTGTTGATGCACGCGAAGATTTAACAGGTCCTGCAGATCTTTACCTTGAAGGCTCAGATCAGCACCGTGGTTGGTTTATGTCATCAATGATGACTTCAGTTGCTATCAACGGCCATGCACCATATAAGCAAGTGTTAACGCACGGCTTCACGGTCGATGAAAAAGGCCATAAGATGTCTAAGTCATTAGGCAACGTGATCTCGCCGCAAGACATCATGAACAAGCTAGGTGCAGACATTTTACGCCTATGGGTAGCTTCTACTGATTATACGGCTGAAATGACCGTGTCTGATGAAATCTTTAAGCGCTCAGCTGACCGTTATCGTCGTATTCGTAACACAAGTCGTTACCTACTTGCGAACCTAAGCGGCTTTGATCCAAAAACGGATTTAGTAGCAATTGAAGATATGGTTGAGCTAGATCGCTGGATTGTTGCGCGTGCTGCGCAGCTACAAACTGAGATCAAAACAGCGTACGACAAGTACCAAATGCTTCAAGTAACACAAAAGCTTATGAATTTCTGTACTGGTGAATTGGGCTCGTTCTATTTAGACGTGATCAAAGACCGTCAGTACACCGCGAAAAGTGATAGCCATGCCCGTCGTTCTTGTCAATCAGCGCTTTATCATATCGCGGAAGCGATGACACGTTGGATGGCACCTATCATGAGCTTTACCGCACAAGAAATCTGGGAAGTATTACCAGGTGAGCGTGGCCAGTTTGTATTCACGGATACTTGGTATGATGCAATTGAAGGGGCGACAGAAGGCTCGTTGAATAACGAGTACTGGCAGAACTTACTCGCGGTACGTGATGAAGTAAACCGTGTGCTTGAGAATGCACGTAAAGAAGAAGTGATCGGTGCAACGCTACAGGCTGAAGTAACGCTATATACAGGCGGTGACTTAGCTGAGCAGCTCAATGCCATTGGTGACGAATTACGCTTCGTATTACTGACTTCAAAAGCAACGGTAGAAGTAGTTAACAGCAAACCAGAAAATGCAATTTCATCAGAAATTGATGGTTTATACATTAGTGTTGCGGCAACATCGGCTAAAAAGTGTGATCGTTGTTGGCACTATACCGACGACGTAGGTACGGATGAGCAACATGCAGACATCTGTGGCCGTTGTATTAGTAACGTTGAAGGTGACGGCGAGCAACGTCAATTCGCCTAGGAGTAAAACGTGACACAAACTACACAGAAAAGTGGTCTGGTGTGGTTGTGGCTTAGTCTACTGCTTTTTGCAGTAGACTATTTCACTAAAGCACTGGTTATGGCTAAAATGGAACTCTATGAGTCCATTGATATTTTGCCTATTTTCAATCTCACCTATATGCATAACTATGGTGCGGCTTTTAGCTTCCTAAGTGAAGCTGGTGGCTGGCAGCGTTACTTTTTAAGTGGCATTGCCGTGGCGATTAGCACTTTACTGATTTTTTGGCTACGTAAATTGCCCGCATCAAATTGGAAGTTGGGATTGGCCTACGCGCTGGTATTAGGTGGTGCTGTAGGAAATTTATACGACCGCATTATTCATGGTTATGTGATTGACTTCCTTCATTTCTATTATCAAGACTGGCATTATCCAGCGTTTAATGTGGCAGATATGGCGATTGTCGGCGGTGCTGCACTATTAATTTTCGATGCCTTTACCAGTGGAGATAAACCACAGGAGAAAAATGCGTGAGTGAGCAACTAATTGGAGCAAAGTCTGAAGTCTTGTTCCATTTTTCAATCAAGTTATCAGACGGTTCAGCAGCAGATTCTACCAAAGTTCATAATAAACCCGCTAAGTTGTTTATGGGTGATGGCAGCCTGACGGAAAATTTTGAAAAGTGTTTGCTTGGATTAAAAGCGGGCGATGAGAAATCTTTTGAGCTAGAGCCAGAAGACGCGTTTGGACAACCAAATCCTGATAACATCTATTATGTTGATAGAAGCAAATTTGGCGCAGAAACCCCCGCTCAAGTAGGTAGCATCATTGCATTTACGCAACCTGATGGTACTGACTTACCTGGATTGATCCGAGAAGTAGCCGGCGACTCGGTAACTGTCGATTTCAATCACCCGCTTGCAGGCCAAAAAGTAACGTTTGAAGTTGAAATTCTTGAGGTAAATAACTAATGGATATCTTGCTGGCAAACCCGAGAGGATTCTGTGCAGGTGTAGATAGAGCGATCAGCATTGTTGAGCGTGCACTCGATATTTTCGAAGCGCCTATTTACGTTCGCCATGAAGTTGTTCATAACAAATATGTTGTTGATGGTCTGAAGTCTCGTGGTGCGGTATTCGTTGAAGAGCTAAATGAAGTGCCAGACGACAGTATTGTTATTTTCAGCGCGCATGGTGTTTCTCAGCAAGTACGTAATGAAGCGAAGCGCCGAGAGTTAAAAGTCTTTGATGCGACTTGTCCGTTAGTGACAAAGGTGCATATGGAAGTGACGCGTGCTAGCCGCAGAGGTACTGAGTGTATTTTGATTGGGCATCACGGCCACCCTGAAGTTGAGGGTACTATGGGTCAGTATGACAATCCGAATGGTGGTATTTATCTTGTTGAAAAACCAGAGGATGTAGCAGCACTCAAAGTGAAAGATGCTGACAATGTGTTCTATTGCAGTCAAACGACGTTATCGGTAGATGACACTGCGGATGTAATTGACGCACTGCGTAGCAAGTTTCCGAACATCAGTGGTCCTCGAAAAGATGATATCTGTTATGCCACGCAAAACCGCCAAGATGCGGTTCGCGACTTAGCGGACAAAGTTGAGTTATTGCTTGTGGTGGGTGCGAAAAATAGTTCTAACTCTAACCGCTTAAGAGAACTTGCGGATAAAATGGGAACTAAGGCATTTCTCATCGATGATGCCTCTTCCATCGAAGAAACTTGGTTCGATGGGGTTGCAAAAGTAGGTGTAACTGCCGGCGCATCTGCACCTGAAGTGCTGGTTCAACAGGTTATCTCTCGACTTAAAGAACTTGGTGGGGAAACGGTAGTTGAGAACCCTGGGCAAGAAGAAAATGTCGTGTTTGCCGTACCTGTAGAACTCAGATAAGAGAGTTAGCACGATGACACCGCGTATCAGGTTGTTGTCTGCACTATTGAGTGAGCGAGGTGTGCTAGCATTGCTAGTTGCCTCGCAAATCCTAGCCTTTTTATATACGCTGATTTCCGCGACTGCGTTTTGGCAATCCCTTGGGTTAACTAGCTTATTTATTCATTTCACTGCCTTTTTATCACTTGCCGTGATAGCGATTGTGTGCCATGCTGTTGAGAAGCGCTCAGATTTAGTTGAAGCTGGAATTCTCATTTCTGTCTTCGTGCTTTGTACTGTTGTCACCAGTACGGTTTTTCCCTATGGTTTTACACTGCTCGGTTGGATTGATGAGGCAAAAATTGAATTGAGCTTATGGCGTAACATCGCAATATGTCTTTGCATTATCACGCTTTTCGCGCATTTCTTAGCTATCTTTACCGATAATATTCGTAAGGTGAAAGCGCTATCTCAAGCGGAACTTGCAGCGTTACATGCGAGAATTCGGCCGCACTTTTTATATAACTCACTCAATACCGTGGCCGAATTGACTCATATCGATCCAACTGCAGCAGAAAAGTCAGCATTAGCCCTTGCCGATTTATCTCGCGCTGCGATGTCCACACAAAATATTGTTCCGCTGGAAAGTGAAATATCTTTATGCAAAGCGTATTTAGAACTTGAGCAGTGGCGCTTTGCAGAGCGTTTGAGGGTAGAGTGGGAGTTAGACAATGTCTTGGGAGATGTTTTGATCCCTGCGTTGATATTGCAGCCATTGGTGGAGAACGCGGTTAGCCATGGGGTAGAGCCAAACCCAAATGGAGCGGATATTCGTATTCATATTCACTGTAGTAAACGCACCTTATCGGTGGTAATTTTTAACAGCTATGATGCAAAATTAAAGCCGACGCACCAAGGGCATGGCATTGGGATAAGTAACATCAGACGCCGCTTGGCTTTACACTATAAGCAGCCCATTGATTTTAAAACCGAAGCCCGTCAATATAGCTATACCGTCAGTTTTTCGCTACCGCTATGAAAACAGTAATATCTTACCTTATTGTGGATGATGAGCCGTTGGCAAGAGCTCGCGTTAAACGATTAATGCAAAAGCACGTAGGCTTTCGTTGTATCGGTGAAGTTGATTGCGCTGACAGTGTGGAAGCGTTACTAAAGCAGGAGCCTGTGCAGCTAATTTTTCTTGATATTTCGATGCCGGGTCAGTCAGGTATTGAGCTTGCAAGCCAACTACGCCTGCAATTTCCGAGGATGAAAATCGTGTTTCTAACGGCGCATCCGGAATATGCGTTAGAAGCATTTGAGCTGCACGCCAATGGCTATCTAGTGAAGCCACTAGATAGTGATAAGCTAGATGCTTTATTGACTACTATCTTTCCGAGTATGGAGACGCTAAGCTATTACGTTGGCAGTGAGTTGCGTTACGTTCAGGTTTCGGATGTTATGGTTGCCGAGGCGGATGAAAAATATACGCGAGTAACCTTGAATTCCGGCCTACAAGCATTAATTGACATGTCACTCAAGTCACTGTTAGATAAGTTTCCAACACATTTTATTCAAATCCACCGCAGTACATTAGTTAAGCGAACAGAAATTTCTGCTTTAGAACTACATGAACAAAAGCACTATGTTTGTCTCAAGTCGCTGCCCAATCGCTATGAAGTTAGCCGTAGAGCTTACACCCAACTAAAAACATTATTTTAAGTGTTAAGCGGTGAATAAACCGTTTATCGCCTCAATAGACCTTTCATACTATCCCGTATTGAGTTTCAAAGACGACTAATTACACTGAAGCTAGGACAATTGAATTCTGGTTGAGATATGCATATTTCGCTAAAGCAACATGGCTTCACACTGTTAGAAGTGCTTATTGCGTTTATGATTTTAAGCTTTGGACTGCTTGGCGCTGTGGCATTACAAGCAAAAGCTAAACAAGCAAGTTTTGATTCTATGCAGCGAGCCGCTGCGGTAGAGCTTGCCAGTGACATCATGCACAGAATAAGAACAAATGATGCGGCAAATATAACCACACTTTACGATGTTGACTTTAATAGCACCGAAGACGTACAGGCAAACACCACGTGTTATACACAGCGCTGTAATGCAGAAACGCTTGCGAAAACAGATATTGCTAATTGGCGTCAAGCGATAAGAGCAAGGGAAAATACAGGTTCGTTGGATAACGCGATTGTGTGTATTAATCCAACCGCAGGTGCCACTCCATCTGGGGTAAATGTGCAGGTTATTGTCACTTGGCGAGGGCGTCAGGCAATGACCGCATTGGAAAATAATCCAGCAGCCGGGTGTGGTGTTGAAGACGATAGACGGCGTGCAGTCGTAATGGAAACTTTTGTCTTGTTAAGGAGTCAGCCGTGAACAAAATCCGAGGTTTTACATTGTTAGAACTCATGATCGCCATGTTTATCGGCGTATTGTTGTTAGGCGGCGTCATTGCTACTTATGTCGGTATGAAAGCGACGACCAACGACACCATGAGTATTGGAGAGCTACAAGAAAAAGGACGTTTAGCGCTTTCCATTATGCGGCGGGATATCGAGCAAGTTGGCTTTTGGGGGACTTTTTACGATCAAGGTTTCACGGATGATAATCAAGCCGCTCCAGCTAACCCAGGAAGTGACTGCTCTGGTGGGATAAACAATGGTAGTTTTCCGAACAATGAGCCTGCTAATTTCAGGCCTATTTGGGCAACATTCACAACAAATGCAACGGCAATGGGATGCATAACCAAAGCTCGACCACAATCAGAAGTGTTACAGGTGAAGTTTCTGGAAGGGAGTCCTGTAGAGGTAACAGGTCTTGTGCCAGACGCAGGTGCTATCCAATCAACTAGGTATTATTTTATTGCACAACAAGAGCAAGCCGAATTTATTGCAGGTGGCAATGTTGGCAACATGCCAAGCGTGAATGCGACACTTTGGCCATATAGTCACCATGTATATTATGTGAGTGAAGAGCAGCAGGTAATTAATAATCGTACTATTACTATCCCCGTTCTAAGAAGGCAAAGACTACATGTAAACGGTGGTATGAAGGATGAATTAGTGATCGAAGGCGTTGAACAAATTCGTTTTGTTTTTGGTTTAGATACCAATTTTGACGGTCGAGTGGATAGATATAGAAATACAACAAATATGTCCGATGCTGACTGGGGCGCTACAAGAGGCATCTTATCCCTACAGCTGTTTGTATTGGTAAGGGTGCTAGAACCGGATGTTGACTTTGGGGTACAGTCGCGATCTTACGTATTAGGGAATGATCCTGATAAAAGGACGTTGACTTATAACGATGCCATTAGACGTACCGTATTTTCAACCACAATATCAATGTACAACATGGGAGGCTCAGCATGGGAAATGTAAAGCAACGGGGTGTAGTACTGATCATGGCGATGGTCATGGTAGTCGCCATAATGGCGGTTGCAGTAACGTTAATGAGTACCAGTACGTTGGATATAAAAATGACCCATGCCGTCATGGAACGAGAAGAAGCTGAAAGCTTACTCTTTGGTGAAATGCAAAGATTAATTCAGCAAGAGCAGCCGCGTTCTAACAATATTTTTCTGCGTTCAAGGCAGCAGTTAGCAGACGAAGGCACAACAGTACAAACGCCTAATGGCCTACAAGCCACTGTGACTAACCTAAATAATGGTGAGCTAGAGCTGTTTTGTCCACGTCAATACGACTATACAGAGGGGTTTGTGTGCAACATGACGGAAGTCGAAGCCACTGTGGAATATGGTGATAGGGGACGTCACAACGTCACCATAGTGATGGGAATTGGTCAGGAAATTGTGAGTGTTTCAAATTAACAGCCTTTTTCGAGTAACTGATATGAATAAGTTAATATACACGATAGTTGCATTAATGGCGCTATTACAAACCGCTCAAGCGGAAGACATTGAGCTTTATGTTAAACATAATGTTTCTACTCGCGAACAACCTCGGGTACTGATGTTGTTCGATACATCAGGCAGCATGGCGTGGGACTCACAAAATGGTAAGGCGTGTTATGAGCGTTACTCATATCGCGTGTGGACTGGCTGGCGTTATGAAACACGTTATGGCTACCGAGAAACAGAGTGCTTTAACGGTAGTAACTGTTATCAAGCAAATCAGTACAATCAAGCCGTTCAGGGCTGCGCGGATAGCCGTCTAAAAGTAGCACAAAATGCAATGCGCAGTTTAGTTAGTGATAATGATGATATTAGATTTGGCCTGTCTCGACTTTATTCTTCGAGTGGGGGTTATATTCTTAATGGGATTGGCAGTAGCCGCAGCGATATTGTTGATAAGATCAACGCATTACCAGCAAGTGGTTCTACGCCGCTGTCAGAAACGCTTTGGGAGTTATATAACTACCTTAAAGGTGGTGACGTATATTGGGGGACCAATGGCGGAAACGACAGGGATAAGGGGATAGAACGTGGTAACGACTATATTTCTGCGTTTACCCCCGTGCGTGGCGAAGAAGAGCGGTGTGATACGTCAATCAACTTAATTTTAATGACGGATGGCGACCCTACCAGCGATACTGACTCTAACACAAGTATCGTTAATGAATATTATTCAGTGTATGGCGCCTACCCTAACTATTTCGACATTAATGAAGGCTCTGGTGTTACCAAAAACTATTTACCAGCTTTAGCCAAAACAATGCGCGGTACGTCTCAAGTTAAAGTTGACTTATATCCTTCTACTCCAGATGAACATGACTTTGCGCGAGTCTTTACGATCGGTTTTGGTAACGGTATGTCTAATACAGGTAAAGAGTTGCTTGCGGAAACTGCTAAGGAAGGGGGAGGGCAATACCTGCACGCTAATACCGCAAATGAACTGTCGGATGTACTCAAAACCACGATTACCAATATCAGAAATGTGAGTGCAAGTTTTAGTTCACCAACGGTGTCCGCCAATGCTGAAGATCAAACCCAAACAGGTGATGCACTTTATTACACTCAGTTTAAACCAGAGACACATACTCGCTGGCGTGGCAACCTGAAAAAGCTTAAGTTTGTGGGCACAGAGATAGTAGGTCAGGAACTGACTAAAGCGATAAATGATAAAGGTGCGATTGATAGCAATATCACAACATATTGGTCGCAAGCGGAATCAAAAGATGGCAACAATATCGAAAAAGGGGGAGTTAACTATGCGCTTGAAAATCAGGTTACTAGAAAAGTACTGTCTGATTTTGGTGGCGGTGATTTAGTTGATTTCACCTATAATAACGCCGAAAGTGCCTATGGTAATTTAACTAAACTTGCCACAGCAATGGAGTTAAGCGGTGCGAGTAAAAGTGAGATACAAAGTATTTTTAATTGGGCGATAGGTCAAGACGTCGACGATGATGATGGTGACGGTTTGAGATCTGAAAGAAGGCCAGACATATTCGCCGATCCCTTACATTCAAAGCCTGCAACGGTCGACTATGGCAATGGCGATATTCGCGTGCTCATTGGCACCAACGCCGGCATGCTCCATATGTTTAAAGATCAAGGAAATAGCGTAACTGAAAGCTGGGCATTTATTCCAGGTTCTTTATTACCTATCCTGAATCCAGTCAAAACACGTAAAGCAGAAACGAAATTGTATGGCCTAGATGGACCTATTACTGTGTACTTTCACGATGTGAATAAAAATCGCAAGGTGGAAGCGGGTGATAAGGTTTGGGCCTTTGTGGGAATGCGCCGCGGCGGCAATAAATACTATGGCTTTGATATTACCAATCCAGATTCACCCAAACTATTGTGGGGTGGGCCTATTTCCGGTGATTCAAACAAGTTTAAAAACTTGGGACAAACGTGGTCCAAGCCCGTGGTGACTTTCATTGAAAAGCAAAAGGATAGACCGGTATTGGTTTTTGCAGCAGGATACAATACCAATAAAGACAATGTTGCACGTAGCGATGATAATGATAAAGGCGTAGGGATTTACATGGTTGATATCATGTCAAACAATGCTGATATTGTTTGGTCGCTCACTGGAGATGCGTTTAAAGGTAAGCACAGTATTGTTGCGGAGCCAACGTTAACGGACTCAGATTACGATGGCTATATTGACAGAATTTATTTAGCGGATACCGCAGGGAGTATCTGGAGAATTGATATACCCGGTCCAAACCCATCTGATAGTACTGAGCCTTGGACTCATTTTGAGTTGGCGCGTTTGGGGAGTAGCTTTGCTGATGAGGATAGACGCTTTTTTTATCGTCCAAATATTGCTCGTACTTTTTATAGTAAGGTAACAGAGACTAGATATAACGGGAATTTGATTAAAGAGCGCAGAGATACGCCGTTTGATGCCATTGTTATTGGTAGTGGTAATCGCTCTAAGCCGACAGATTCAAGTGTGACTGACTACCTTTTCATGATTAGGGACATACATACGAAGACTCAGTCATTTGTAAATGACATTCCAGACCCTATATTAATTTCTGATTTAATGGAAATGAAGAGCGATCCGTTTGGGAATGCTGTAGACAATATTGACGACTTTATTGAACTAGAAGTAGAGCTGGCTAAGTTTAATGGCTGGAAGTATCAGTTATCAGGGGGCGAAAAGTCGCTCTCTGGAGCTACTGTTATTGGAGGAGTCGCATACTTTACTTCATTTACACCAGCAGATCAGACAACCCAACAATGCACATTAACAGGTGGTAAAGGGCAGCTTTACATGTTCCATTTACATTATGGTACAGGTAAAACTTATGTTACTTCACAGGATTTACCGGATACGCCGACTCTAGTTGTACGCAAAGATGAAAATGGCAAAAGAGTTCCTTATATCGCAGGCCCTGGGATTATAGCTGATGGCAGCAATCCATTTGTACCGCCGGGAATACCAGGGGAACCAGTGCCAGTTGTGGGAGATGACGACAAGGTTATTATCTTTAAAAATAAAACTTCGGGTATCAGAACAAGACAACTTTACATTTATAAGAGGGAAGATAGCGATGAGAAGAAATAGTACCCTAGACAAAGCAATATCAGGTTTTACCTTGATAGAAGTAATGATAGTGGTGGTGATCATCGGTATTCTCTCTGCGATTGCGTACCCTAATTACACTGAGTATGTGAGAAGGGGGGCAAGGGCTGATGCCATGACTTTGTTACTTGACGCCGCGAATAAGCAAGAGCAATTCTTTGTTGATAACAGAGCTTACAGCGATAATCTAGCGGCAATCGGTGTAGCGACTGCAACGGAAAATGGTTATTTCAATGTAACACTTGAAAACGTCACTGCAGATACTTTTAGAATCGTCGCAACAGCCGCAGCAGGGCCGGTTCAAGGCGATGAACAGTGCCCAGCTTTAACCATTGATGAACTTGGGGTTCGAGGTGTTACTGGGACAACGGATCAAGACGCTATAGATAGGTGTTGGGAACGTTAATTTTCGGGGGGACTAGTTGACTCCCCTTTGTATTAATACTAACTATCCCGAGCTTAGGTTATTTAACCTGAGATTTGGATAAGGAATGAGCTAATTCATTGTTTTTAATATTACATTAAATTATTTCCTTATCTAGCTAGAGAGTTTTGGGGATAACACCGCTTCCGCGTCCTGTTCTCGCTAAGGTACCTACATCCTGTAGGCAAGGCGAATTTACGTACCAATAGCGGGCTATTGGAAGTGAATTCAACGCAGTTAGCGATAAAACTGGTTGCTAAAAAGGCATTAATTATTAGAAGCTTAGATTATTTACTTTTGACATTCATCAGTATCTTTTAGAGTGCTTCTCCCTGTGTAGCTAACTGACAACGACAATCCCACGGTAGAATTTGCGTTACAATAGACAAAAGTACCGTTATAGAGTCCCGCGAGATGGCCAAAGCGGCGAAATATAATGGCGTTTCTTGGGTAGGTGAGCTTGTCACCTGAGTCTACTGAGTCCACAACCGATAATTTATAATCATTGCCTGAAAACTCACCTTGAGGGTGGTAGTCGATAAAAACCGTTAACTGAGTGTGCCATTCTTTGTCGTCGCAGCGATTGTTTTTCAGTGGGCATAAAGTAACGGTTGCACCACTTGCAACGGCCTGAATGCGAGCAAAATTAATGGCTCGTCGCAACGCTTCTAGTTTTATTTTTGGTTTATCAAACTGAAATAAAGTCGTAAGACTGGGAAGAGAAAATAAACTGACGATGGTGATAATCGCCAAACACACTAAAGATTCCAATAGGGAAAATCCCATATGACGATGCATATCCTTTGCCTCGTTTTATATTTTCTTTAAGCCTAGTCGTTTATATATTAAAGGCAAGATTGGAACTTAGAGATATTTTGCGCATCAGTACTTTTGTGGTTATCCACAGGTATCTGTTGTATTTCCTCGATATAATGCTGTGCCAGCGGTTGAAACACTCAACTGCTGATTGTTGTCGTCACTACCAGGACAATAGGTAAAATTTCCGGCGTTTGAACCACTTAATAACCCACTCGAATCAAACCTTAGACGATTGTCACCAGAAAATACCATAGTGTCGTTATCGTCTACGACCTCCATCGTTCTATGGATAGTATCACCATTACTAAATGTGCCATTTTTATCACTATCAACAAACACGCTAATTCTGTTCGTTGCCCAATTATCTTGGCAAGTAAATGCAGTCCTAGCTTGAATATTGGCAGGTGGCGCGGGGCAAAGAATGACAATTTCGTCTGCGGCGGTTGCTTTTACACGAGCAAAAGCGATGTTACGTTGTAATTCTTGTAAGAAGGACTCTGCTCGGTTACGTTGCAGCAGGTTGCCATCAAAGCTAAATGAAATGGCCAACACGATAGCCAATATAGCGATGGTTATCATCAGTTCTAGTAGATTGAATCCTGCTGATTGTTTCATTACCGCCTCACAACCAAAAAGTAATAATTTATGATTAATATTATTGCGTGAAATCACTTCAACTTTCAATGTCTTTGTTTGCCTTGGGCAAGCGGATTGTCTAAAATCGACGCTATACCAAAGGAATCGAGATAATCATGAAGAAAATAGAAGCAATAATTAAACCGTTTAAACTTGATGATGTCCGAGAAGCGCTTTCGGATGTGGGGATAACAGGTATGACGGTATGTGAAGTAAAAGGTTTTGGTCGTCAGAAAGGTCATACTGAGTTATATCGCGGTGCTGAATATATGGTAGATTTCTTGCCTAAAGTAAAGCTTGATATTGTTACCGCAGATGAAGACGTTGACAGAGCCATTGAAGTTATCCTAAAAACTGCGCAAACGGGCAAAATTGGTGACGGTAAAATCTTTGTGACCGATGTTGAGCGTGTGGTTCGGATCCGTACAGGTGAAGAGGACGAAGAAGCGATTTAATACGCTGTTAAGTCAAATACTTACCTTTTAAGGCTGCTTACCTTCTATTATGGGCAGCCTAACTCCTTCCTTATTACAACTACAATCAAATAAAATACGCTGACGGCTGATGTCTATGTACAGAAAACAAGTATTTTTTACTGCTGTAGAATGCTTGAAGGCGAGTACTGCTGGGAGAGAAGTCACGACATCGGTGATATCGTGACTTAGCACTCTATTTATTTGTTACGTGCGTTAACCGATTTGGCTTTTTTCACGTTATCCGCAAGGTCAGGAAGACCAAGCTTTCGGTAGCTTTTTTCCATAATGTCAAAAGCTTGGGTCAGATAACTACTTTGAGAGTAGTGTTCTACTACATATTTACCACGGTTTGCTGCGGCAAGGAATGCTTCACGCTCGAAGTAATATTCAGCGACTCTCAGTTCGTAACGAGCCATTTTGTTTAGTAACCATACTAAGCGTTTTTTCGCCTCTGGTGCATACGGACTGTTTGGATAGTTTTTAACTAACGTGGTTAAATCCTGAAAAGCAACGCGGGTTCGATTGGCATCGCGGTCGGCTCTGTCGACACCAAAATATTCTTGGAATGCGTTTTCGTCGGCTTTAATACTTACCAAGCCTCGCATGTAGTACATGTAGTCTAGGTCTTTATGATTTGGATTTAAGCGAATAAAACGATCAATAGTGGCAAGAGCTTGGTCAGTGTTACCTGTTTGATAATATGCATAGACTAAGTCCATTTGAACTTGTCTTGCATAAGGGCCAAACGGGTAACGAGCATTAATCGCGCCCAATAATTCAATGGCGCGGGCATATAAACCGGAATCTAATGTTTGTTTAGCATCTTCATAAAGCGCTTGGGCGGATTTGTTTGGTACGCGTTCAATATCTTCTTGTTCTGGTGCGGATGAACAGGCTGCCAAACCCAAAACAGACGCGGCTAACGCCAGCCTAAAGGCGTGTGTCCTTAAGTTTTTAATCATTTTATTTTACTACCTTTGTTTTCTTCGGCTAGGCCAACTCGGCAAAACCGAGTAAACTATGCATTAATACGATTCTAACCCAGTCGAGCACGGCTTGCACTGGTAAATTAGGTAAAGTTTCAGATGTCAGAGCAAATTTCCCTCCAAGCGGAGGTTCCAGTCGAACTCGGTGGTAAACGTCTAGACCAAATATTGGCGCAATTGTTCCCGGATTTTTCTCGTTCAAGAATAAAAACTTGGATCCTTGAAGATAAAGTCACCGTAGATGGTGAAGTATTCAACACCCCTCGTGAAAAGTTACTTGGTGGTGAAAGTGTCGCTATCGAGACGGTTATCGAAGCACAACGTGAATACGAAGCGCAAGATATAGAGTTAGACATTGTTTATGAAGATGATGACATTCTTGTGATAAACAAGCCGATGGGGCTGGTGGTTCACCCCGGTGCCGGTAACCCAGATGGCACTGTGTTAAATGCTCTGCTGCACCATCACCCAGAAATCATTAACGTGCCTCGTGCTGGTATCGTACACCGTCTAGACAAAGACACGACTGGTCTAATGGTCGTGGCGAAAACTATTCAAGCACAAACGCACTTGGTAAAGAATCTACAAGCGCGTGAAAACTTCACACGTGAATACGAAGCTGTCTGTAATGGCACGATGACGGCAGGTGGCATGATTGAAAAGCCAATCGGTCGTCACGCAACCAAGCGTACACATATGGCAGTACATGAGATGGGTAAGCCAGCTATCACTCATTACCGTGTTGCTGAAAAGTTTCGAGCACACACGCGCTTGCGCCTGCGCTTAGAAACCGGTAGGACGCACCAAATTCGTGTACATATGGCGTATTTGAATCACCCACTAATTGGCGATCAGCTCTATGGCGGCCGTCCTCGTCCACCAAGAAATGCGACTCAAGGATTAACCGAGCAATTAAGAGAGTTTAAACGTCAGGCATTGCATGCTATAAAACTGAGTATCGCTCACCCTATTACTGGCGAGAAGATGACGTGGGAAGCGCCTGTGCCTGAAGATATGATTAAACTGGTGGCAGCGCTCAGAGAAGACACCAAAGAAAACCCGGATTTAACGTTATAAGATGCAACTTGCTCAGTGGCCATTAACCCAATTCGTTGGGACATTATCAACAACGCGCAAGGGCGGTGTTTCAGCACCGCCGTATGATAGCTTTAACCTAGCCTTTCATGTTGGTGATAATGCTGAACATGTAGCCGAAAACCGTCGAATTTTACATGGTTATGTGGCCAACCCGATTGTATGGCTTGAGCAAGTACATGGCGCAGAAGTGGTGGTGGTCGACGAGCAGTTTGAAATCGCGCAGGTCCATCAAGCCGATGCCTTATACACTCGCTTGCGTCAAACACCACTGGCTATCATGACAGCAGACTGCTTACCCATTCTGCTTGCATCAAAAGATGGTGAAGAGGTGGCCGCTATCCATGGTGGTTGGAAGCCTCTTGCAGCTGGAATTATCTCGCAAACACTGGCTAAGTTTAACTGTGCACCTGAAGAGATCTGCGTATGGTTTGGCCCTGCGATTGGACCTAGTGCATTCGAGGTAGGTGAAGACGTAGTACAAGCTTTTGAGACGCAACGAAATACGGCATTTGATGCCAAAAAAGACGGTAAGTATCTTGCGGATATTTTTGAGCTTGCACAGTCGTTATTACGCGAGCAAGGTGTAAAGGATTTTTACGGCGATAAACACTGTACAGTAACTATGCCCGAGCAGTATTTTTCCTATCGTAGAGACAAAACAACGGGCCGTATGGCAACTTTGATTTGGCGCAAATAATCAGGGTAAATTATTACTTTTACGCTTGATCTTCGTTTAGTTAATACCCATAAATAAGGTAATTCGATATTTTATATGGGTAAATAAATCATGCGTTTAGATAGATTTACAAGCAAATTCCAAGCTGCGCTTTCCGATGCGCAGTCATTAGCGCTTGGGCGCGATCACCAATTTATTGAACCTGTTCATTTAATGTACGCTTTGCTCCAGCAGAGCGGCTCGAGTGTGCGCGCATTATTGGCACAAGCAGGTGTGAGCGCCGACGAGCTTAATACTAAGTTGTCACAAGCCATTGAAAAGCTATTTAAAGTAGAAGGTGTAGGTGGTGATGTACAGCTTTCAAATAACCTTATTTCACTGATCAATCTATGTGATAAATATGCACAAAAGCGTAAAGATAAGTATATCTCCAGCGAGTTATTTGTTTTTGCTGCGTGCGAAGATAAAGGCCCATTAGGCGAGATTTTCAAAACGCTTAATATCACCCAGCCAAAGATTGAGCAAGCCATTAAGGCTATTCGAGGGGGTCAAAAAGTGGATGACCCTAATGCTGAAGACACTCGCCAAGCACTTGAGAAATTTACCATCGATCTCACTGAGCGTGCCGAGCAAGGCAAGCTTGATCCGGTTATTGGCCGTGACGACGAAATTCGCCGCACTATTCAAGTGCTACAGCGCCGTACTAAAAACAACCCTGTACTTATCGGTGAACCGGGCGTTGGTAAAACCGCCATCGTTGAGGGGCTCGCGCAGCGTATTATCAACGGTGAAGTTCCAGAAGGCTTGAAAAGTAAGCGCGTACTATCGCTAGATATGGGAGCATTAGTGGCGGGGGCCAAATACCGTGGTGAATTTGAAGAGCGCCTAAAGTCGGTATTAAACGAGCTGGCTAAAGAAGAAGGCCAAGTTATTCTCTTTATTGATGAAATCCATACCATGGTAGGCGCGGGCAAAACCGACGGTGCAATGGATGCGGGCAACATGCTAAAACCCGCACTTGCTCGTGGTGAACTTCACTGTGTGGGGGCGACCACGCTCGATGAGTATCGTCAATATATTGAAAAGGACGCAGCACTCGAGCGTCGTTTCCAAAAAGTATTTGTTGCAGAGCCAACCGTAGAGGACACCATCGCGATTCTACGTGGCTTAAAAGAGCGTTACGAATTGCACCACTCGGTGGATATTACCGATCCTGCGATTGTCGCTGCGGCTAATTTATCACATCGTTATATCTCAGATCGGCAGCTTCCAGATAAAGCTATCGATTTGATAGACGAAGCAGGGTCTTCAATTCGGCTGCAAATTGACTCAAAGCCGGAGCAATTAGACAGACTAGAGCGCCGTATTATCCAACTAAAATTGGAAGATAACGCGCTGGCAAAAGAGAAAGATGAAGCGAGTCAAAAGCGTCGTACTGAGATGCAAACACTCATTAATGAATTAGAAGCTGAGTATCGAGAGCTTGATGAAGTGTGGAATGCCGAAAAAGCCTCACTACAAGGCACGCAAGTGATTAAGGCTGAGCTTGAGCAAGCGCGTTTAGATCTAGAAGTCGCGCGTCGAGCAAGTGACTTGCAACGTATGTCCGAACTACAATATGGTCGGATCCCTGAGCTTGAGCGAAAACTAGACCTTGCTTCTCAGGCTGAAATGCAGGAAATGAGTCTTTTAAAAAATCAGGTCGGTGAAGATGAAATTGCAGAAATTTTATCGCGCTGGACTGGGATCCCAGTCGCAAAAATGCTTCAAGGTGAGCGTGAAAAGTTACTGCAAATGGAAGACGAGCTTCACAAAAAAGTGATTGGTCAAGACGAAGCCGTTAATGCGGTTGCCAACGCTATCCGTCGCTCACGAGCCGGGCTTGCAGACCCAAATCGCCCAATTGGTTCGTTCTTGTTCTTAGGTCCAACAGGGGTTGGTAAAACGGAGCTGACCAAAGCGTTAGCCAACTTTATGTTTGATACGGAAGATGCCATGGTGCGCATTGATATGTCCGAGTTTATGGAAAAACACTCAGTTGCGCGCTTGGTTGGCGCACCTCCTGGTTATGTTGGCTACGAAGAAGGCGGCTATTTGACAGAAGCGGTAAGGCGTCGCCCTTATTCTGTGATTTTACTTGATGAAGTGGAAAAAGCGCATCCAGATGTATTTAACATCTTATTGCAGGTCTTGGACGATGGTCGCTTGACCGATGGTCAAGGTCGCACGGTTGATTTTAAAAATGCGGTGATCATCATGACCTCGAACTTAGGGTCGGATGTCATTCAAGAGCAAGCAGGAAATAACGACTACGCAACACTCAAGGAGCGTGTTATGGGCGTGCTCGCTAGTCAGTTTAGACCTGAATTTATTAACCGCATTGATGAAACTGTGGTGTTCCACCCGCTTATCAATGAACATATTAAAGAAATTGCGAGTATCCAATTAGACAGATTGAGTAAACGCTTAACTGAAAAAGGCTTTGCGCTTGAGCTCAGTGACGCTGCGCTTGATAAAATCGCTGCGAGCGGGTTTGATCCTGTATATGGTGCCCGTCCTCTAAAACGAGCAGTGCAACAATACATTGAAAACCCGTTGGCGCAGGACTTGTTACAAGGTAAGTTTGTGACTGGCGATACCATTAAAGTCGAGGTTGTCGACGACCAGATAGTGTTCAATCACTAATATAGCTAAACGCTCTTACAGTCATACTGTAAGAGCGTTTTTCCTTCCCATACTGTAAATTTCTTCAAACTCCTTACCCTTTCGCGTATTCTACAAAGATAACAAACTGTCTTCTAAGAACGCCGCATATGATAAATAACTCAACCACTTACGGTATCTACGAATTTGGTGATAGCAATCAGCTGTGTAGTACCACCATTTCTTTGCCAGCACTTAGTTCAGGCCTAGTGCGCATAAAAGTAAACAGTACCAGCATAAATCCTATTGAAGTGAAAACCAGACAAGGCCTTGGTTATGTTGCAGCGCAAAAAAGCGCAGATGCCTTTTTGCCGCTCGGATATGATCTGTATGGTGAGGTGGTTGAGGTTTATGGCTCAGATAATCAATTTAAAGTAGGCGACCTTGTCATCGGTATGATTGGGTTTGCGAGTAACCCCGGAACCTATAGTGATTATGTAGTGGCGCTTGAGTCAGAGCTCATCAAGGTTTCTTTGCAAGAAAATCCAGATATTGCAGGTCTTTGTCTTGCGGGTCTTACTGCAAAACAAGCGCTAGATAAATTTTCGAATCATAATCGTCCACTATATGTATTGGCACCAACTGGTGGCGTGGGGCATTTAGCAATTCAACTAGCACAGCTCCAAGGGCGAAAAGTCATTGCTGTCTCGACCCGCCCTGAGCACGAATTGTTGTCGAAGCTCAAGGTAACGGCAATAAGTTATGACGAATTTTATCAGCACCAAGTTGAATGCGATTTACTGGACTTAATTGGTGGCGATATTGCATTACAGTGTGTCGATTCGATGAAGTCGAATTCGCACCTAGTGACTATTCCCAGCGTCACCAAAGAAATGGTCTGTGAGCGAGCCACGACAAGGGGGGTAAGGGCTGAGGGGATGTTGGTTGCGAGTAATCTAGGCGATCTTAAATATTTGTATCAGGCGTACCAAGCTGGCAAAATCAGCATCAACGTAAGTCATTACTTTGCGATGGCGGATATTGCGCTGGCTCATCACTGTATGGAAAGTGGTAAGCATGTTGGCAAAGTTATTATTAAGGCCTAAGTGTACTAAAAGTAGCCATATTTAAATTGATTGCTCGGTTTAAATCACTCATTTAATGAATACACTTGGTATAATTTGGTTTCGACCCCATAAACTTGAAATTGGCCTGTAGGTTCGAGGAAGAATTTTTGAAACAATTAGACTTAAACACTAAGCTGGACTTATTGTCTGACGGCGCGCATCGCGGCGTTTTCAAAGGTATCAAAAGAGGTATCGAACGTGAGGCATTGCGGATCCAAGGGTCGGGAAAAATAGCGAAAACACCGCATCCAGAAAAGACGGGCCACGCACTGACCAATGGTCATATCACCACTGATTTTTCTGAGTCGCTACTCGAATTTATCACCCCAGTGAGTGAAGACCCACAAGAGACATTAGCGCAACTTTCTGATCTACAGAAGTTTACTTTGGCTAACATGGGTGATGAGTTACTGTGGCCTTTGTCGATGCCATGCTTTATTGAGGATGAAGAAGATATTGTCCTAGCACAGTTTGGCACTTCTAATATCGGCAAAATGAAAACGCTATATCGTGAAGGGCTAAAAAACCGTTACGGCAGCATGATGCAGGCCATTGCGGGTGTGCACTTCAATATTTCGTTTCCAGAGGCCGTATGGCAAAGTCTGCAAGTGATGTCTGAAGATGATAACCCTCAACAATCATTTATCTCCCAGCAGTATTTAGGCCTTATTCGTAATTTCAAGCGTGAAATGTGGCTGATAAGCTACCTGTTTGGCGCATCTCCTGCGCTTTGTCCGTCATTTTTGCAAGGCAAAAAGAGCGACTTGCCATTTAGTAAGCTAGAAAATGGCTCCATCTACCTTGAATATGGCACCGCACTTAGACTGGGTGATTTAGGTTATACCAATAGCGCACAAAGCTCGCTTAAGGTGATGTATAACGATCTGGATGAGTATATTGCGGGCTTGCGACAAGCCATTCGTTGTCGCTCCGACTTATATCATGAAATTCCAGACTATCGAGCAGCAGAGCCAAAACAGCTGAATCGCAACATTTTACAAATTGAAAATGAGTTCTACTCGCCAATTAGACCAAAGCGCAATGCCAAGTCTGGTGAAACGCCGACTCAGGCACTTGAACGTGGTGGTATCGAATATATCGAAATTCGTGCGCTGGATGTTAACCCATTCGAGCATACAGGTGTCAGTCTTGAGCAAATCCACTTCCTCGATGTGTTCTTAACCTATTGTTTGCTAAAGCCAAGCCCTGAGCTTTCGTTTGAAGCGCAGAAGCTCGCTGGTAAGAATTTACATCAGGTGGTTAACCAAGGTCGCTGCACTGCACTTGAACTGAGTAAAGCGGGTGAGCCTGTGAGTGTGAAGCAGTGGGGCACAGAGATTTTTACAGACTTACTCAAAGTCGCAAAAATGTTAGATGCGAGTACCGAAAAATTAGTCTACGTGGCAACAGTGGAAAAATCAATGTTGTCAATTGAAACACCTGCACTTACTTTTTCTGGGCAGTTGCTATCTCAACTGAAGAGTCGTACCTTAGAACAAGGCTCAATGGGCATTGAACTTGCGAAAAAATATAAGCAACTTCATCAAGATATCAAATACGGCTATTACGATGAAGATACGCTGAAGTCATTTGCACGTCAGTCTTTCGAAGATGAGGCTGCGGTTAGAGCTGCTGATACGGTGGATTTCACTGCTTTCCTTGACGATTATTTTTCAAGGGCATAATGCACAAGGCATAAAAAAGCGCAGCCATAAGGCTGCGCAAATAAATTTCAGGGATGAAACAATGCTAAACTGCTGCATTCATAAGTTCAGACCAATGCAAATTGTAAAAGTTCATTAGGTTTCGAAAAAAATGCAAAAAAAATTAATTTTAATTAGCCTCGCCGCTGTTTTATCCGGATGTGCTACTGCACCACCTAAACAACCTCATGATATTTGTAAGATTTTTGAGGAAAAAGAAGATTGGTACTATGACGCTCGTGATGCTCAAGAAAAATGGGGTTCACCAAAGCATGTACTAATGAGCATGATGTACCAAGAAAGCTCTTTTCGTCACGATGCGGCGCCTCCAATGGAATACTTCCTATGGTTTATTCCTGTTGGCAGAGTGAGCTCTGCTTATGGCTACTCTCAAGCCAAAACTCCGACCTGGTCTGATTATATTCGTGAAACTGGAAACTCAGGTGCAGATCGCGATGACTTTGAAGACGCCATCGATTTTATGGCTTGGTTCGTATATAAGACTCACAAAGTAAACGGCGTGTCTAAGTGGGACGCTTACGCACAATATCTCAATTATCATGAAGGCTGGGGCGGTTATCGTCGTGGTACTTATAAAAATAAGAAATGGTTAATGCAAGTCGCAAATAAGGTAAAGCATCGTGCTGCGCGCTATGCCGTTCAACTTAAACGCTGTGAAGATGATTTAGATAAGAACTGGTTCGAGAGAATTTTTTCTTGAGTACATTGCGGTGTTACTTTTAACACCGCAACTGAGTTTAGTTTTTACTTGCTTAAGAGTTATACCAATTAGTTAAGCTAATTGGTATTAGAAGAAATTTTCACCATCTTGATCATGTTTTCTTTGATCTCAATGACTTCCATCTTATAACCAGAAATCGTTAAGCCAAGAGGCGCATCTGGAATATCTTCAAGGTGCTCAACAATCAGGCCGCTGAGGGTTTTAGGGCCTTCGGTAGGTAAGTCCCAACTCATTTCTTTATTTAAGTCACGCACGTTTACACTGCCGTCAACCATAACTGAGCCATCACGCTGCATGTTTACGTCTTCGCTCGGCGCACGCGTCTGCGTGGTCGTAAAGTCACCTACGACTTCTTCAAGAATATCTTCGAGCGTAACCAGACCTTGAATGTCACCATACTCATCAACAACAAGACCAATACGCTCTTTGGCTTCTTGGAATTTGATCAGCTGTGTATTGAGCGAGGTATTCTCTGGTACATAGTAAATCTCTCTTACCGCACGCAGTAGTGACGGCTTATCAAACTGCTCTTTTGTCAGTAGGCGTAGCGCATCACGAGCGTGAATAAAACCAACCGCATCATCAATTTGGTCACGGTAAAGTAGCACTCGGGTGTGCTGTGCATTCGTGAGCTGGCGAGCAATATCTTTCCACTCGTCATTGATATCTATCGCATTGATTTCACTGCGTGGGATCATAATGTCTTCTACGGTCACGTGATCTAAGTCTAAGATAGAAGTGAGCATGTTTTGGTGGTTTGAGGGCAACATAGCGCTTGACTCATTTACCACGGTTTTTAATTCTTCTTTACTTAGGCTGTGCTCCTCAATCTCTTGTGGTGTGATCCCGACCAAACGTAACATACCATTGGTGATCCAGTTGGTCGCAACAACCAAAGGAAACAAGACCTTCAACAACACTTTTAGGATAACAGAGCTTGGAAACGCGACTTTCTCAGGGTATAAAGCTGCGAGAGTCTTAGGTGTAACTTCAGCGAAGATAAGGACCACGAGTGTGAGGCCAAAAGTAGCTACTGCGATACCCATATCGCCATACAGGCGTAATCCAATGATGGTTGCAACTTGTGCAGCGGCAATATTGACGAGGTTATTTCCGATCAGGATCAGACCAATCAGTCTATCAGGACGGTTAAGGAGGTTACTTACACGCTTCGCACCACGGTGATTCTCTTTTTCAAGATGGCGTAGACGAATACGGTTGATTGACATGATACCGGTTTCTGAACTAGAAAAATAAGCCGACATCAAAATGAGCACGCCGAGTATGATAAACAAGGCGCTGGTCGATATGTCTTCCAACAGTGGATCCCTTTTTTACTTACGAAAGAGTATTAAGCGTTAGTGAGTTACGATAGTCAAGTTAAAGTTTAAAACCTGCCTAAAATCACTTCTTGTATAAAGCGACTACCAAAGTAACCTAAAGTCACGATGCCAGAAGCCGCTATGATTGAAATCACCACAGACTTACCGCGCCAGCCGAACTGCTTATGCCCAAAGGCGACGACGACATAAATAAGCCATGCAACGATAGATAAAATGGTTTTGTGAATAGTCTCTTTGGCGAACATACCGTCTAAAAAGTAAAAACCAGATGCTAATGCCAGCGTTAATAAACCTGTGCCTACAAATAACAGCTGATAAAGCTGCCTTTCCACTTGCATAAGTGGCGGTAGATGGCTGGTCATAATCGCCAAATCCCGTTGTTTTAAGCGTTTATCAATAAACATAAATTGAATGGCGTAGAGCGTGGCGATGATAAGTACACAGTAAGCCAACAAAGAAAGTGAAATATGTAAAACGAGGCCAACATCTATGTTTATCGTATGCATAATAATGTGGTGTGGAATAAATAGGCTTGCTAATAACAAAATAGCCGCGAAGCCATACACCACGGGCAGCAATAATGTTGCAGGGAAGCGTAAAGATACGGTCGTTACAGAAACCACGATAACCCAACAGGTTAACAAGGCAACGTTGACGGTACTGAGATCTTGCCCTTGATGCGTAAACACTGAATTCACCAATACTAGCATATGAGTTAAAATGGCGACGGTGCTTAATATTAAGGTTTTCTTTTGATCTGGACCTTGTTTGTCAAATAAGCGCGATAAAACATGGCTGGTGGCCATGATGTAAAAGAGACAGGCGATTAATGACAAGCTAATAATCAACATAAAAATAAGTGCCTAATTTTTGCTTTCCTTTTTTAGCTATTGTATTTAAAGCCTATCCACTTGCATAGGGTTTTATCTCAATCCGTTAACTTATTCTTATTTTCGTTCAGCGAAAGCGTAAAAAGCAGAACAATCGGCTTGAATACTGTATTAGTGGCTCGCATATCAGTATAATGCCCGACAATTTCGAGATTTTGGAACCGATACATGTTTGAAAACCTCCAAGAGCGTTTAGGAAAAACGCTTAAAAACATCAGTGGCCGTGGCCGACTAACTGAAGACAATATTAAAGAAACACTCCGTGAAGTACGCATGGCATTGCTTGAGGCTGACGTTGCCTTGCCAGTTGTGCGCGACTTTGTAAAACAAGTAAAAGAACGCGCGGTTGGTGTAGAAGTCACAAAGAGTCTGAGCCCAGGCCAGGTTTTCATCAAGATTGTTCGTGAAGAACTTGAAAAGTCGATGGGTGAGGCCAACGAAGAGCTTAACCTAAACGCGCAGCCGCCAGCTGTCGTGATGATGGCAGGTCTTCAAGGTGCGGGTAAAACCACCAGTGTTGGTAAGCTGGCTAAATTCCTTAAAGAGCGCAAAAAGAAATCTGTGTTGGTGGTGAGTGCTGACGTTTATCGTCCTGCGGCTATCAAACAGCTCGAAACGTTAGCAGCAGAGGTTGACGTCGAGTTCTTCCCCAGTGATATTTCACAAAAGCCGGTAGATATCGCAACGGGTGCTATTTCTCACGCGAAGAAAAAGTTCATTGATGTGGTACTTGTGGATACCGCAGGTCGTTTGCACGTAGATGCAGACATGATGGACGAAATCAAAGATTTACACGCGGCGATTAATCCGATTGAAACCTTATTTGTTGTTGACTCAATGACAGGTCAGGATGCTGCAAATACAGCAAAAGCGTTTGATGAAGCGCTGCCACTCAGCGGTGTTATCTTAACCAAAACGGATGGTGATGCGCGTGGCGGTGCGGCGTTGTCTATTCGTCATATTACAGGTAAACCCATTAAGTTTATCGGTGTGGGTGAAAGAACCGATGCCTTAGAGCCATTCCACCCTGACCGTGTTGCATCTCGAATTCTAGGTATGGGCGACGTACTGTCGCTTATTGAAGAAGTCGAAATGAAAGTCGATAAAGACAAAGCCCAAAAAGTGGCTGAGAAAGTCTTTAAAGGCGATGGTTTTACATTGGAAGATTTTGCTGAGCAGCTGCGCCAGATGAAAAACATGGGCGGTATGATGTCGATGATGGAAAAGCTGCCTGGTATGTCGAACTTGCCGGATGCAGTAAAAGGTCAAGTAAATGATAAGACCTTTAACCAAATGGAAGCTATCATAAGCTCAATGACGCCAAAAGAGCGTGCACGTCCTGAAATCATCAAAGGCTCGCGTAAAAAGCGTATCGCTGCGGGTTCTGGTACGCAAGTACAAGACATTAATAAGTTGCTGAAGCAATTTACCCAAATGCAGAAGATGATGAAGAAGATGAAAGGCAAAGGCGGCATGATGAAAATGATGAAGAACATGAAAGGCATGATGCCGCCGGGCATGTTCGGTGGCGGTGGGCCTAAGTTCTAACACCGTTTTATAGTTTTTATAACGTGAAGGCAAGCCATGGGGCTTGCCTTTTTGTTTACTTAGTTATTCTTAAAATTGGGCACTATTGGCCTAAAGTTTTCTGCTTTTTTAGGGTCGCCTGTACCAATGTACTGGGCTTCTTGTGGATAGGGGTAAACAGGGCGAGTGAAAAGAATATTACCCTGCGGATCTTCTTTTTGCGTCATAAGCGCATCCGGTGCTATGCCTGTATCAAGCCAATGCGCTAACGCTGCGATAGCATCAAAGGTTTCAGCGCCAGGTCCCTCGATACCACAATGCACCAATCCTGGTGGCAAGAATAGCCGAGCAAAGTCGTAGGTGTTGTCTTTACCCATATAGTTGATAACTGACTCATACCAATCAATAGTTGCATATGCGGGTATTGCAGCGTCTGACCATCCATGTAATACAATCATTTTGCCACCGCTATTTTTAAATCCAGTGAGATCAGGGTGATCGGCGTCCATAAAGCTTGAGATAGGTGAAAGCTCTCCAGCCTCATTGTTATAAGAAAAGTCTCTCCAGTTGCCTTGATTGTATCTTTCTCGAGGAAAAGCCAAGTACTTTAAATACTCGGTTGCAGCATAATAGTGATAAGGCTTGATAAACGGTGCTTCAGGGAACAACCAACCTGTCCATTCAGGTTCAGAGCCATAGGGTAGGCCGCCATAAATAACGTTATCTTGTTGGTCGTAGGATGGTGCATATATGTCCTTAATTGCGTTAACTTGGCGAGGTGTCAGGCATTTACCTGTGGTGTTGTCGCTGCACAGGAGCGTTTGCGGGTCAAAATCACAGCGTCTTGGGTCGCTTATTAATCCATCAACTAAGCCATCTTTATGGTCGCAAGCTTGCATGACGGCCTGTGAAATAAAGTCAGTGTAGCTTGCATCGAGCAGTGCGTTATCGTTTTCATCCAAAATAGCTTTTGCATTATCCATGCAGTTGATTAGGTTAACTTTGGTGTAATTAATCGTCGGTCCTCTGGCAATCACGCCATCAAAGTCATTTGGGTAACGCTTTGCGGCCATTATCCCAGCATGACCTCCCTTCGAACAACCCGATATAAAAGAGTACGTAAGTTGTTTACTATAAAAGCGTTCAATAACCGCTTTTGCTGCAACAGCAACCACGTGGTTCGCTCGGTAGGCAAAGTCTTCTCTTAACGGCACATTGTTTTTAGCCCACAAACCATCGAATCCAGCAGCGGTATGGCCGCCATCATGAGACATGGTCGCGTAACTGCGCATAACGCCAGCCATCGTTGGGTAGTTGGATACTTCGCCACAAAAGCCCATACAGGCATTGAGTAAGAAACGTTGGTTCCAAACTTGATTCAATGGCAACCGAAGCTGAAAACGTATCGTCGGTGCGGCATAGCCTTCAACCAAACAGTGCTCAGGTAAAGAGTTTGTTCCTTTTGGTATAGGTGCACCTAATAGGCGACTATACTTATATGTCCAGAGTTCTGTGTCGTCATCTAGGGTTTGGCTTGGTACATATTCTGCGTTGGTGATACTCATTGCAGCATTGCCTTGTTCTAGCTGCGAAAAGTCACCAAAACGTAACAGTTTACAAGCCGTTATTTCCTCATTGTTTGCTGCAAGTGTTGAAGTAGCAATGAGCGCAAAAGAAAAGAGTGGTATACCTAGAAGTAGATGTTTAATTGAACGTTTTGCTTTGCGCATTTGGTTCATATGTGTGCTTTCCTTATAAATGAAACAACAGGGATTTTCGACTTTTCAGCAGTGCTGAAAAAGTCAATTTTTTGTACCACTATTGGGACGAATGTGGCGTGCGAAACTTCAGCGGTAATTTTTGTAGCAGGGCCTAATAAAGCATCAACTTTGGAATTAACTTGCATTGCGCGTGAAAATGCGTAAAATGCCCGAGCTTCCCGTAATGGGAAGTACAAACTTATTAATGAAAACAGTCAATCTATGTAGAGGACGGTATGGTAACTATTCGTTTGCAACGTGGCGGCGCTAAAAAGCGTCCATTCTATCAAATCGTGGTTGCGGATAGCCGTTTCTCGCGTGACGGTCGTTTCATCGAGAAGGTAGGTTTCTTTAACCCTATCGCTGCAGGTCAGGAAGAAAAAGTACGTTTAGATTTATCTCGTGTTGATCACTGGGTAGGTCAAGGTGCAGCTCTTTCAGATCGTGTTGCGAAGCTGGTTAAAGACGCTCGTAAAGCGGCTTAATAGGCGTAAGTGTAACCATGAGTCAAAGTAAAACCTCGACAATCGTTGTTGGTAAGCTTGGTGCTCCTTATGGCATCAAGGGTTGGCTTAAGGTGCATTCATTTACTGACGATCCCCAAGGGATCTTCGATTTCAGCCCATGGTTGATAGGGCAACAAGGTAAATGGCAAAACCTTGAAGTGAGCGACTGGCGTCGTCACAACAAGGGATATATCGCTAAATTTGCACAGGTAAACGACAGAGACGAAGCAGTGGCTTATACCAATGCTGAAATCGCTGTTTATGCTGAGCAGCTTCCTGAATTACCTGAAGGGGAGTTTTATTGGCGAGATCTCATCGGCATGTCAGTAGTAACCGATAAAGGCTACGACTTAGGCATAGTTGATGACTTGATGGAGACTGGTTCAAATGACGTTTTGGTTGTGAAAGCAAACAAAAAAGATGCATTTGGCCAATCGGAAAGATTAATTCCATTCTTAACAGACTCTGTTATTTCGGATATTAATCATGACGAGAGAAAGATTACGGTAGATTGGGATCCTGCGTTTTAATGAGCGATCAGCAAAAGCTATGGGTTGGAGTGGTTTCACTTTTTCCTGAGATGTTTGATGCGATAACTCAGCAAGGCGTAACGGGTCGAGCTGTGAAAAACGGCTTGATTGAGTTTAATTGTTGGAACCCAAGAGACTACGCCACTGATAAACATAGAACCGTGGATGACCGCCCTTATGGTGGTGGCCCGGGAATGTTGATGATGGTTGAGCCTCTGAAAAAAGCTATTCTTGATGCCAAAGCGGCAGCAGGAGAAGGCGCTAAAGTAATTTATATGTCCCCTCAAGGGCGAAAGCTAGATCAACAAGGTGCGACTGAATTGGCGCAATCTGAAAAGTTGATTTTAGTAGCGGGTCGTTATGAAGGTATTGATGAGCGGATCATCGAGTCTTATATAGACGAAGAGTGGTCCATCGGCGATTTTATACTGAGTGGTGGTGAGTTACCGGCCATGACATTAATCGATGCAGTTGCACGATTAGTGCCTGGCGTACTAGGTCACAACCAATCAGCTGAACAAGATTCATTTTCGGATGGCTTGTTAGATTGTCCTCATTATACCCGGCCGGAAACATTGGATGATAAACAGGTGCCTGCTGTATTACTCAGCGGAAACCACCAAGAAATAGCCAAATGGCGCTTAAAGCAGTCTTTGGGTAGAACTTGGCAACGTCGTCCTGACTTGTTGCGTAACCTAGCTCTGACTGAGGAGCAGGCGGCATTACTTGCTGAATTTCAGCAAGAGAATGGCCAAGCTTGTGGCTAGAAGACAGTTACACCTAGGAATGTGAGAAATAAAATGGCAAAAGTAAACCAAAATATTATTAAAGAGCTTGAAGCTGAACAGCTTAAGCAAGACGTACCTGCGTTCGGCGCTGGTGATACAGTAGTTGTACAGGTACGCGTAAAAGAAGGTAACAAAGAGCGTCTACAGGCCTTTGAAGGTGTTGTAATCGCTAAGCGTAACCGTGGTCTACACTCATCTTTCACTGTTCGTAAGATTTCAAGCGGTGAAGGTGTTGAGCGTGTATTCCAAACGCACAGCCCTCTTATCAGCAGCGTAGCAGTTAAGCGTCGTGGTGCGGTTCGTCGCGCTAAGCTTTACTACCTACGTGAGCGTTCTGGTAAATCTGCACGTATTAAAGAGAAACTTAACTAATACGTCGCATTTATCAAATGCAGATAAAACAGGCCGCTTTATGCGGCCTGTTTTGGTTTTATCCCTCTCATTATTTCCATTCTGTGAATACTCACTGACATATCAGGCGTCTTGTCACGATATTTTCATGGTTGCTTACTTTTAAAGCGGCGCACTTCTTGTTAGACTCGGTGTATTATTTAATTTACTACTGTATATATAAGTTTACATAATGAATGGGGCTAACGATTTAGAAGCAATACGCGTTGCAATAGATGATTGCGATAGCGAGCTTGTCGCGCTACTTGCAAAGCGCAAAGCATTGACCGAACAGGTTGGAAAAATAAAACAGCAAAAGGGCGCACCGCTACACGTGCCGAAGCGCGAAGCTGAGTTGATCAAAGCCCGGCGTGCAGAAGCTGATGCCAAAGGGGTAAACCCTGATTTAGTCGAAGATATTCTGCGTCGTATGATGCGAGAAGCCTACGAAAACCAGCAAAGTGAACTCGCCTGTGCCGCACCAAAAATGTCTCCGGTTGTTATTGTCGGTGGTCAAGGCGCCATGGGTAAACTGTTTGCGAAACAGTTTAGGCGCTCAGGCTACGAGGTACGCATTTTAGACAAAGACAATCAATCACAGGCTACTGAGCTACTGAGTGATGCTAAGTTAGTATTGGTGAGCGTTCCTATCAATGCCTTTGAGCAGGTTGTTAATGCGCTACCAACGCTGCCTGATGACTGTATTCTTGCTGATATTACCTCTGTGAAGCAAGCCCCGCTCAAAGTACTAATGAACAAGCACAACGGCCCTGTGGTCGGTCTACACCCTATGTTTGGTCCAGATATATCTCATTGGGTTAAGCAAACTGTCGTGGTGTGCGAAGGACGTATGCCAAAGCAATGTGAAGGATTAATCAAGCAACTAAAGATCTGGGGCAGCCAGTTGGTACCCATGGACGCTAAAAAACACGACCAGTCCATGCAGATCATCCAGGTAATGCGCCACTTAACCACGTTTGTGTATGGGCAGTTTTTATCTAAGCAGTGCCATTCATTAAAAGAGCTAAGAAGCTGCTCATCGCCTATCTACCAATTAGAGCTGATGATGGTTGGGCGACTATTTGCGCAATCCCCTGAACTTTATTCAGATATTATGCTCGCGCAATTTAATGATGTAGAAGGGTTATTGGCAAGCTATCAAGATACCTTTGAGCAGACATTGACCAAGCTACAACAAGGCGATAAAGAAGGTCTAATGCAATCTTTCTCACAAGCCAAACATTATTTCTCAGAAAGCGCGAAACACTTCCTATCACAAAGCCGAGGCCTGCTTAACAAAGCCAATGACGCAAAAGTGTTGGATTATGAGGAAAGTATTTAGCGCCAAGTTATGCCTCCTACATCACAGTGCAAATAGTGTTGTGGGAGATGTATGGACTCCTCCCCCTTAACGGGAGAGTACGGTATAAAGATATTGCAAAACACTTTTACCAAATAAGGAGTCCATACATGACACAGTCTAATTTAATTGCTATCGACTTGGCAA
>NZ_JAKRFX010000031.1:0-12805 GCF_022347825.1 Pseudoalteromonas sp. OF7H-1
GTTACCGTCCACAGTTCTACTTCCGTACAACAGACGTAACTGGTGACATCCAGCTACCAGACGGCGTAGAAATGGTAATGCCTGGCGACAACATCAAGATGACTGTTGAGCTAATCGTACCAATCGCGATGGACGAAGGTCTACGTTTCGCTATCCGTGAAGGTGGCCGTACAGTAGGTGCTGGTGTTGTAGCAACAATCGAAGAGTAATCTCTAGATTGTCGTAACACACATAAAAAGGTCGCTTTGGCGGCCTTTTTTAATGCCTTGTCGCTGTGATTTTATATCGCGATTTCAAAGAAAGAATTTTTGTGGTGGGAGCGAGTTTACCTCGCGATAAACTCTTTGTCGTAGCAGCGATTTTATATCGCGACCAGTGAAAGGGTCATTCTCCAATAAAGACGTACAGACATTTTTAATACCTTGTAGCAGCGATTTTATATCGCGACAAAGGAAAAGGCTCATTCTCCTATAAAAGCCTCACTTTTGTCATTGTGATGGTTATAACGAACAATCCGATAATGTTCTTATATTTGCTTTCGACAGCTTAAAATCCATATTCTCACCATTTAATCTCCCTATTCTATATGCTGATATCCTGCTACCAGTCACGTAAAAATTTGGTTAATTGCGTAAAGGTGTGCACAATAAGCCCATATAAAACCTAAAATTAGGGAGTGTAAAGATGTTAGGTCTTTCGGCTCGAACAATTTCTGCTGTGCTCAGTATCACAATGTCACTATGTACTTTTGCAAGCTTTGCCAATGTAGATAAGGACAGATCCTATATTTTGGCGACAGCCTCATCTGGTGGCACTTTTTACCCAGTAGGCGTCGCAATTGCGACACTAACTAAGCTAAAAGTCACGCCGCAGCACGGTATGAGCGTGTCTGCCATTACCTCTGCCGGTTCTGGTGATAACCTCAAACTCATGCGTAATAAAGAAGCTGAGCTGGCTATTCTACAGGGGCTTTATGGTGCGTGGGCGACGCAGGGGACGGGGGCAATGGCACCTGTTGGCAAACAAGATTATCTGCGTTCTGTGACTATGCTGTGGCAAAACGTAGAGCACTTTGTCATTGCTAAGAAGTATGCCAAAACGGGCAACGTCTCAGATTTGAAAAACCTATATTCACAAGGGTTTGGTATTGGTAAGCGTAACTCTGGAACGGAAGGTTCTGGGAAGCACATCATGGCTGCACTGGGCGTTGATAGTGACAAATTCACTTTGGTGCATAAAGGTTACGCGGGCTCTTCTAGCGCCCTACAAAATGGTCAGATTGCGGGAATGAATATTCCAGCAGGCGTACCTGTCAGCGCTATTACAAGTGCTTATGCAGCCGATGCCAATGGTATTACGGTGCTGGATTTCACTGATGAGCAGCTAAATAAAGTCAACGCTGAGGTAAAGTTATGGTCACGCTTCGAGATCCCAGCTAACACTTATCCCGGCCAAACTAACGCAATCAAAACGATTGCGCAGCCAAACTTTCTTGCTGCACATAAAGACATGAGTGAGGAAGATGTATATCTGCTCACCAAGGCAATTTATGAAAATTTAGTCTTTCTTCAAACCATCCATAAAGCGACTAAAGCCATGGCGATAGAAAAGGCACTCATGGGACTGCCTGCTAAGCTACATCCAGGTGCGCTGAGGTATTATAAAGAAATAGGTATTGCTGTACCTGCTCATCTGCAGTAACGCCGCCAACTAAGTAAAACGGGATAGTATCTATCAATGAGTAATAGTAGCAATGAGCAAAGTACATTAGCAGCACCAACAGCAGCTCGTGAGCGGATCGCTTTTTATTTAGCGATACTCACGAGTCTGTTGCACCTCTATTTTAACTTGGTCGCCACTTGGCCGGATAACTATATTTCAGCCATTCATTTCATGCTATTTGGTAGCATTATCTTGCTCACCTTGCCACTTAGAGTTGGCAAATTAGCAGTGCTTTCTAGCGTTATTGATATCGGGCTGTTTATCGGTTTAACCGTGAGCTGTGGCTATCTTGTTCTGTACAGTGATGCGTTGGCTGCGCGTAATTATGAATTTGCTACGGCTGACTGGATAGCATCTTCCACCGCTGTACTCCTCGCGCTTGAGTTGGTCCGGCGCTGTATGGGCTGGTTTATCCCGATGATGATCCTACTGGCGATGAGTTATGTACTGTTTTTGGGACAGTATATCGATGGCGTGTTTCATTTTGCGGGTTTAAGCGCAGAAACTATTTTGTTTCGCAATTACTTTGATGACGGCTTGTTTGGACCTATTGCTAAAATTTCTTGGACGTTTGTTTTTATGTTTATCCTGTTTGGCGCATTTCTAGTCCAAGCAGGAACAGGGGATTTTATCATTCGCTTTGCCAATGCGCTTGTTGGTCGTATGGTTGGCGGACAAGGACTTGTTGCTGTCGTGAGCTCGGGTATGATGGGCTCAGTATCAGGCTCTGCTATCGCGAATACAGCGGCGACTGGGGTGATCACCATTCCATTAATGAAGAAAGCAGGCTTTCCTGCAAAGTTTGCGGCAGCAGTTGAAGCCGGAGCATCGACGGGAGGTCAGCTGATCCCGCCGATTATGGGGGCCGGTGTATTTGTAATGGCCTCCTATACTCAAATTCCTTATCTTACGATAATTGCGGCGGCCTTTGTTCCCGCTCTGCTTTATTTCGCATCTATCGCCATCTTTGTACGTATTCAAGCTAAGCGTTTGAATATCCAGCCAGCATTAGCGCCAGAGCAATTGAGTGCTTGGCAAGAGCTGAAGTCCGGTTGGCATCATTTATTACCTATCGCGTTGCTCGTAACATTGATGATTTATGGTTTTACGCCAACTTATGCAGTCAGTATTGCGACGCTCAGTGTGTGTCTATTTTCTTTGTTTTCACATTCGCCGATGAAGTGGTCAAAGGTTTTGGCTGCGCTTGCAAATGCAACTGAAAACAGCGCTAAGACAGCAATATTATTGGTGGCCATTGGCATGTTGGTGAATTGTATTTCGATCAGCTCCTTAGGGGTTACATTTTCTCTAATGATAAATGAATGGGCGGGAGCAAGCTTGATACTGTTGTTGGTATTGATTGCATTGGCCTCGTTAATTATCGGTATGGGACTGCCCGTGACGGCATCGTATATTGTGTTGGCAACGCTTTCTGCACCGGCTTTGTATGGCTTGATCAGCCAGTCAGCACTGGTAGAGATTATAGTAAATGGTCAACTCAATGACACTGCGACGATGATGATGAGTATGATGGCGCCAGCGCTAGGAGAGATATACAACCAGCCAAATATTACAGCGGCTCAAGTGTTTACTATTTTGGCAAGCTTGCCGCCAGAGGCTATTGATATTATTCGCAGTAGCCAATTTGATGCAACGCATTTAGCCATGATGCTACTTTCTGCCCATATGATTATTTTTTGGTTATCGCAAGATAGTAATGTAACACCGCCGGTATGCTTGGTCGCTTTTACCGCCGCGGGAATTGCCAAAACACCGCCGATGGCAACAGGAATAGAAGCATGGAAAACGGCCAAAGCGCTATACATCGTTCCCTTACTGTTTGCTTATACGCCGTTTATCGGGGGAAGTAATTTCGAGATCATGCAGGTTTTTTTCACTGCGCTTGTGGGAATGTACGCTTTGGTAGCAGCGATATACGGTTATGCCGAGGCGAAGCTCAATAAACCTATCAGGATGGTGTTAGCACTTTTAGGTATCGCTTTAGTTTGGCCACACCAAATAATCTCTGTAGATATAGCGGCGGTGCTATGTGTTATTGCTGTTGTTATAAAGCAAGTAATAGATAATCGCCTAACTTAAGCTTCGCTATGCACCATAAAGTAGGCCCCTAAATTGGGGCCTTATGATATTAGACGATATGCTGAATAGACTGATGTATTCGAGCAGGTAGCAGAGCTTTTAAGTACTGCTCTAAAGTATGTAGTGATTCTGTGCCGCGAATGCCAGCGGCTTCATCTTGTTCTATAAAGCCTTGCTCTTTTAGACTAGTGACAAATGCACTGAGCACTTTTTTGTCAAAAAACTCTGGACTTTTGATACCATGCAAAGTTCCTAGTCGGTCGGCAAGAAGTGCACTTTCTTTTTCAAGCTCGCTACGACTTAATCCTTGATGACGCTTAACGAGGTTAATCGTGATTGCATAGCGTTCAAGCGTTAAGTGGATCACTTTACCTAGCATTTCTAATTGTGCCAATGCGCTACCATCTTTGTTAACTGAGGCTAGGTGACCATCAAAGGTGATTAGACCCTTAGCCGCAAAGTATTCAAAAATAGACTCTATATATCCTGTCTTAAGGTCTGTTAAGAACCACTCTTTTGCAAACAAGGGATACAACAGCGCTACCTCATTGCGACACTCATCAACAGTCAAGCTGTAGCGATTGAAGAGCTGCTGAGCGATTAAGCTTGGTACGGCAAACAGGTGCAGAATATTGTTACGGTAATAATTAAGCAGAGCGCGTTCTTTTTCCTTAACACTAATGATGCTGCCAAAACTGTCTTCAATAATATCGAACTTATCAAGCTTAAGTGCATGATCGAGTAAGCCCTCAGAGCTCGAATCTGGCACCGTCGCATTGTCGTGATAAGGTGCATTTCTGTGTAGTCCAAGATATAAATCAAGCTGTTGTAGCAGTTGTGATTTAGGCAGTGCAAACTGCTCATTACTCAGCAAAATTGTCGCAAGTAAATTCACTGAGTTCAGTGCTGCTGAGTTATTGATCTCAGTCATGATGACATCAGCGAGATCAGCAACTTGCTTGTTCAGCCAAGCTGGCTTTTGAGTTTCGGTGGGGTGGATAGAATCACGCCAATCTGGTTGATGCTCATTTAAAAATTGGTTGACTGATATAGGATCGCCAAAATTTAAATACCCTCTACCATAGTTTTTAAGGTTCTTAATCGCCTTAAAAATACCAAAGATAGACTCATTTTTCTTACTGTTGCCAGCTAGCTCTTTGAGGTAGGTGTTGATCTCCATAACATGTTCGTAGCCGAGATAAACGGGCACTAATGATATAGGTCTATCAATGCCGCGAAGCATAGATTGCAGTGTCATTGCCAACATACCCGTTTTTGGTGGTAGTAGACGACCGGTACGACTGCGGCCGCCTTCGGTATAAAACTTAACGGAATACCCTTTGATAAATAACTGACTTAAATATTCCTTGAATACCGCGGAATAGAGTTTGTTACCCGAAAAAGAACGGCGAATAAAGAAGGCGCCACTACGACGGAAAATCGGGCCCGCAGGGAAAAAGTTGAGATTAACGCCAGCTGCGATATGCGGTGGTACTAAACCCTGATGGTAAATCACATAAGTGAGCAGCAAGTAATCCATATGGCTACGATGACATGGCACGTAAATGATCTCGTGTCCTTTGTCTGCGAGTGCTTGTACTTTGTCTGAGTTATTAACTTCAATACCATTATAAAGCTTGTTCCACAGCCAAGTGAGGGCCCGGTCAGCTACGCGCACCATGGCGTCTGAATAGTTTGCGGCTATTTCGTCTAATAACCTCAGTGCTTGTAATCTCGCTTCTTCCTGACTTAGACCTTTTGCCTTTGCTTCGTCAGTAATGGCCTTTTTAATGCTTTGCGACGCTAAGATAGAATTAAATAGCTGCTCACGTGATGGCAGTTTGGGGCCGGTAGCAGCCAATTTTTGACGACGGAAATGCACGCGTGCAACACGCAGCAGCTTATGTGGCAGCTCCTCAACGTCTGCTTTATCGTTTAACAATTGATTAAGTTCAATCGGGCGAGAAAATCGAACAAAGTTATCCCGGCCTGAAAACAAGATCACAAAGCATTTGCGTAGCCAGCTCGGTGTTAATGAGTTGGATAATAAGGTTCCCACACCTGGCTTTTCTTTACCTGGATTACGACCCCACAATATGGTGACCGGAATAACTTGCGCATCGGTATTGTTATCATCTTTTAGCGCTTCAAAAATCGCTTTGCTATGTTCAAGCGCATCACTTGGTTTATGACTATTACCAAAGACACTTGGCGGAGTCTGGATCCCAACAAAGCGATTGAGCTCTTTGTTGCCAATTCGCGCTTTTTGAGACGGTCTTGGTAAACCAAGCTTTTTACACATAACGTCTAGCGCGACCATGTCTGATACCGAGTCGAGTCTCGCTACATAAAATGTGGGAATGCTGGGATCTAGCTCGTAATCCTCGATGGGATGCTCTGGCAATACTTTACTTTTAACAAAAAGCCAGTTGCTACAGCGAGCGATGGTTGTAAGCAAATAAGAAAAAATCTGCATGGGAATACCGAACAATTATCATTAGCCATAGAATACCAAGATTTAACTGGACTGACCATTTACAAAGGCGTCATCCATGTTTTCTTGTCGCAATATTTCACAATGGAAGACTAACAGAAGCGAACGCTTGAGTAGAGTGAATTTTGTTCTATGTGCTTTGTGTGGGTGAAAGATGGTGTATGTTCAAAGCGCTTTATCTGCGTGACAGCGCCTACGGATCCTAGGGATAAAATTACTTTGTATTAGTTGTTGCATTTATCACCAATATCACTATAATATGCAGACTTTCTTGACCACAGCGTCTAGGAAAGTAAATGAAAGGTCTGGATTTCAGGCCCTATGAACAGGAACTCCAATTGTGAGTTCAACGGTAGAAATAAATTAACAACCGACTTCTCAGGAATAATTGAGTTAGTCTCGGTCGTTTTTTTATGCTCTTTTTAAATGCTCTTTTTATTTTGAGGTTTAAGAATGTCAAATCAACGCATTCGTATTCGCCTAAAAGCTTTTGACCACCGTTTGATTGACCAATCAACGGCGGAAATCGTGGAAACAGCGAAGCGCACTGGTGCACAGGTTCGTGGTCCAATCCCACTCCCTACGCGCAAAGAACGTTTCACAGTATTGATCTCTCCGCACGTAAACAAAGACGCGCGTGATCAGTATGAAATCCGCACCCACAAACGTCTGATCGACATCGTAGAACCAACTGACAAGACTGTAGACGCTCTAATGCGCCTAGACCTTGCTGCTGGTGTTGATGTTCAAATCAGCCTGGGTTAATCGGAAGATTAGAGAGGTTTTAGGAAAATGGCATTAGGTCTAGTCGGTCGTAAAGTGGGTATGACACGTATCTTCACTGAAGATGGTGTATCTATCCCTGTGACAGTTATCGAAGCGACTCCTAACCGTGTTACGCAGATCAAATCTGACGCAACTGACGGTTATAACGCGCTTCAAGTTACTGCAGGCGAGAAAAAAGCAAGCCGTGTAAACAAACCAGCAGCGGGTCACTTCGCTAAAGCTGGCGTTGAAGCGGGTCGCGGCCTGTGGGAATTCCGTCTTAACGGCGGTGAAGGTGAATTTGAAGTAGGTTCAGAGCTAACTGTTGAACTTTTCACTGAAGTGAAAAAAGTAGACGTTACTGGTACTTCAAAAGGTAAAGGTTTCCAAGGTGGTGTTAAGCGCTGGAACTTCAGCATGCAAGACGCAACTCACGGTAACTCTCTATCTCACCGTGCTCCTGGTTCAATCGGTCAAAACCAGTCTCCTGGTAAAGTTTTCAAAGGTAAGAAAATGGCCGGTCAAATGGGTAATGTTCGTTCAACGACACAGAACCTTGAACTAGTACGTGTTGACGCAGAGCGTAACTTGCTTTTAGTTAAAGGTGCAGTACCTGGCGCTATCGGCGGTGACGTTATCGTTAAACCAGCTGTTAAAGCATAAGTCCTGGAGATTTAGTGATGGAATTAGCAATTAAAGGCGCTGGCGCGCTTGAAGTTTCCGAAGCTACTTTTGGACGTGAGTTTAACGAAGCATTGGTACACCAAGTAGTTGTTGCTTATGCAGCAGGTGCTCGCCAAGGTACTCGTGCTCAATTGACACGTTCTGAAGTACGCGGTGGTGGTAAGAAACCATTCCGCCAAAAAGGTACTGGCCGTGCACGTGCTGGTACAATCCGCAGCCCAATCTGGCGCAGCGGTGGTGTGAGCTTTGCAGCTAAGCCGCAAGATCACAGCCAAAAAGTTAACCGTAAAATGTATCGCGGTGCGATCAAGAGCATTCTTTCTGAGCTTGTTCGTCAAGATCGTCTAGTAGTTGTTGAAAACTTTGGTCTAGAAGCACCAAAGACTAAAGAACTAGTAGCTAAGCTTAAAGAACTTGAGCTTAAAGACGTACTAATCGTGACTGAAGAAGTAGATGAGAATCTATTCCTTTCTGCACGTAACCTGTACAAGGTTGACACGCGTGACGTAGCTGGCATCGACCCAGTAAGCCTAATCGCTTTCGATAAGGTTCTGATTACTGCTGCTGCTGTTAAGCAACTTGAGGAGGCGCTAGCATGATCCGTGAAGAACGTCTTTTAAAAGTAATCCTTGCTCCACACATCTCTGAGAAGAGCACTGTATCTGCTGAAGAAAACAACACTATCGTTTTCAAAGTAGCTAAAGATGCAACTAAAGCTGAAGTTAAAGCAGCTGTAGAAAAGCTTTTCGAAGTAGAAGTAACTGGTGTTCGCACTCTAAATGTTAAGGGTAAGACAAAGCGTACTGGTATGCGTTTTGGCCGTCGTAGCGATTGGAAAAAAGCATACGTTACTCTTAAAGAAGGTAGCGAGCTAGACTTTGTCGGCGGCGCCGAGTAATAAGGGGAGTTAGAATTATGGCACTTCAAAAGTGTAAACCAACTTCTGCGGGTCGTCGTCACGTCGTTAAAGTGGTTAACCCTGATCTACACAAGGGTAAGCCTTACGCTCCGCTATTAGAGAAAAACTCTAAATCAGGTGGTCGTAACAACAACGGTCGTATCACGGTTCGTCACATCGGTGGTGGTCATAAGCAACACTACCGTGTAATCGACTTTACACGCACAAAAGATGGCATTCCAGCTAAAGTTGAGCGTCTAGAGTACGATCCAAACCGTAGCGCAAACATCGCTCTTGTATTATATGCAGACGGTGAGCGTCGTTACATTATTGCACCTAAGGGTCTTAAAGCAGGTGATGCAATCCAATCTGGTGTTGATGCACCAATCAAGGTTGGTAACACACTACCTATGCGTAATATCCCTGTAGGTTCTACTGTACACAACGTTGAACTTAAACCTGGCAAAGGTGCACAAATTGCACGTTCTGCTGGTGCTTACGTACAGATCCTTGCTCGTGAAGGTCAATACGTAACACTACGTCTTCGCTCTGGCGAAGTTCGTAAGGTTGAGTCTGATTGTCGTGCGACTCTTGGCGAAGTAGGTAACGCAGAACACATGCTACGTTCACTAGGTAAAGCTGGTGCAAATCGTTGGCGTGGTATCCGTCCTACAGTTCGTGGTGTTGCCATGAACCCGATTGACCACCCACACGGTGGTGGTGAAGGTCGTACTTCTGGTGGTCGTCACCCTGTATCTCCATGGGGCGTACCTACTAAAGGTTACAAGACTCGTAAGAACAAGCGTACTGATAAGTTTATCGTACGTCGTCGTACTAAATAATAGTTGAGGAATTGCCATGCCACGTTCTCTCAAGAAAGGTCCATTTATTGACCTACACTTGCTGAAGAAGGTAGAGAAAGCGTTGGAAAGCGGTGACAAGAAGCCAATTAAAACTTGGAGCCGTCGTTCAATGATCATACCTAACATGATCGGATTGACCATCGCTGTCCATAATGGTCGTCAGCACGTTCCTGTGTTCATCACAGACGAAATGATCGGTCACAAACTGGGTGAATTTGCACCTACACGTACTTACCGCGGTCACGCTGCGGATAAGAAAGCTAAGAAGCGTTAATCGGAGGGTATGATGGAAGCATTAGCTAAACACAAATTCGCCTCTGGTTCGGCGCAGAAAGCACGTCTAGTGGCAGATCAGATCCGTGGACTTCCGGTTGATCGCGCGCTAGAAATCCTGGCGTACAGCCCGAAGAAAGCGGCTGTATTAGTTAAGAAAGTACTTGAGTCTGCTATCGCGAACGCGGAGCACAACGAAGGTGCTGACATTGATGAGCTTAAAGTGGCTAAAGTATTTGTAGACGAAGGTCCTACAATGAAACGTATTATGCCACGTGCTAAAGGACGCGCAGACCGCATCCTTAAGCGTACAAGCCACATCACTGTTGTGGTATCGGATAGCTAGGAGATATAAGTAATGGGACAAAAAGTTCATCCTACTGGTATTCGCCTAGGTATCTCAAAGCCTTGGGTATCTACTTGGTACGCGAATACAAAAGATTTCTCTGAACAGCTTTTTGGCGATCACAAAGTACGTCAATACCTTACTAAGGAATTGAAAAGTGCTTCTGTAGCTAAGATCGTTATCGAGCGTCCAGCTAAATCAATCCGTGTAACAATTCACACAGCTCGTCCTGGTGTTGTTATCGGTAAAAAAGGTGAAGATGTTGAAAAGCTTCGCCAAGCTGTAACTAAGCTTGCTGGTGTACCTGCGCAAATCAACATCGCAGAAGTACGTAAGCCAGAGCTAGATGCACAGTTAGTTGCTGACGGTATCTCTTCTCAGCTAGAGCGTCGTGTTATGTTCCGTCGTGCTATGAAGCGCGCAGTACAAAACGCAATGCGCCTAGGTGCTAAGGGTATCAAAGTTGAAGTAAGCGGCCGTCTAGGCGGTGCTGAAATCGCACGTTCTGAGTGGTACCGTGAAGGTCGTGTACCTCTACACACTCTACGTGCTGATATCGACTACGCAACTTCAGAAGCTTTGACCACTTACGGTATCATCGGTGTTAAGGTTTGGATCTTCAAAGGCGAAGTAATTGGTGGTCTTCCACTAGTTCAAGAGCAAGAGAAGCCAGCTAAACGTGCGCCGAAGAAAGCTAAAAAAAGTGCTAAGTAAGAGGTAGCGACTAATGTTACAGCCAAAACGTACAAAATTCCGTAAGGTACACAAAGGCCGCAACCGTGGTCTGGCTACCAGCGGTAACAAAGTTAGCTTCGGTTCTTTCGGCTTGAAAGCGACTGGCCGTGGCCGTATGACTGCTCGTCAAATCGAAGCAGCTCGTCGTGCTATGACACGTCACGTCAAGCGTCAAGGTAAAATCTGGATCCGTGTATTCCCAGATAAGCCAATTACAGAGAAACCGCTTGAAGTTCGTATGGGTAAAGGTAAAGGTTCTGTTGAATACTGGGTTGCTGAAATTCAGCCTGGTAAAGTACTTTACGAGATGGAAGGTGTTTCAGAAGAGCTTGCTCGCGAAGCATTCGACCTAGCTGCTCGTAAATTACCTTTCAAAACAACATTTGTAACTCGGACGGTAATGTAATGAAAGCTAGCGAACTTAAAGACAAAAGCGTAGAAGAGCTAAATGCTGAACTTCTAGAGCTTCTTCGTGAGCAGTTCAACCTGCGCATGCAAGCGAGCACTGGTCAGCTAGCTCAAACTCACGAGCTTAAGAAAGTACGTCGCAATATTGCGCGTGTGAAAACGGTTATCAACCAGAAGGCAGGTGCATAATGAGCGATAAGATCCGTACTGTACAAGGTCGTGTAGTTAGCGACAAAATGGACAAGTCAATCGTTGTTGCTATCGAGCGTCAGGTTAAACACCCGATCTACGGTAAGTTCATCAAGCGTACAACTAAGTTGCACGCACACGATGAAAACAACACAGCACTAGCAGGTGACGTCGTGACTATTCGCGAATGTGCGCCAATCTCTAAGAAAAAATCTTGGACGCTAGTTGACGTGATTGAACGTCCTAAGAAAGCTTAATTTTAGTTTTTAACTAAATTAGACTTTTATAAAGCCCCGGCATCTGCTGGGGCTTTTGCGTTTCTGGATAGCTCTTATAAGCCGCTATCGAGCGTCAGGTTAAACACCCGATCTACGGTACTCTTTATAGAAAGAAAGCATCAAGTGTATAACTAAGTTGCACGCACACGATGAAAACAACACAGCTACTCACAGGTGACGTCGTGACTATTCGCGAATGTGCGCCAATCTCTAAGAAAAAACCTTGGACGCTAGTTGACGTGATTGAACGTCCTAAGAAAGCTTAATTTTAGTTTTTAACTAAATTAGACTTTTATAAAGCCCCGGCATCTGCTGGGGCTTTTGCGTTTCTGGATAATTTTTATAAATAGCTATCGAGCGTCAGGTTAAACACCCGATCTACGGTACTCTTTATAGAAAGAAAGCATCAAGTGTATAACTAAGTTGCACGCACACGATGAAAACAACACAGCTACTCACAGGTGACGTCGTGACTATTCGCGAATGTGCGCCAATCTCTAAGAAAAAATCTTGGACGCTAGTTGACGTGATTGAACGTCCTAAGAAAGCTTAATTTTAGTTTTTAACTAAATTAGACTTTTATAAAGCCCCGGCATTAGCTGGGGCTTTTGCGTTTCTGGATAATTTTTATAAATAGCTATCGAGCGTCAGGTTAACCACCCGATCTACGGTACTCTTTATAGAAAGAAAGCATCAAGCGTACAACTAAGTTGCACGCACACGATGAAAACAACACAGCTACTCACAGGTGACGTCGTGACTATTCGCGAATGTGCGCCAATCTCTAAGAAAAAATCTTGGACGCTAGTTGACGTGATTGAACGTCCTAAGAAAGCTTAATTTTAGTTTTTAACTAAATTAGACTTTTATAAAGCCCCGGCATCTGCTGGGGCTTTTGCGTTTCTGGATAGCTCTTATAAGCCGCTATCGAGCGTCAGGTTAAACACCCGATCTACGGTACTCTTTATAGAAAGAAAGCATCAAGTGTATAACTAAGTTGCACGCACACGATGAAAACAACACAGCTACTCACAGGTGACGTCGTGACTA
>NZ_JAKRFX010000032.1:0-9626 GCF_022347825.1 Pseudoalteromonas sp. OF7H-1
TTGAGAAGAAGTTTCGAACTTAAGTTTTACTTGACGCTAACTCGTTGCTGCTTTGCTTTTCAGCGTAGCGCCCCGTGTCAGTGGGGTCGCATTATAGGGCGATCCGATTTTAGTGCAACCCTTTTTTAAAGAAAATTGCGAAAAAACGTTTGTTCGAGCAAAAATAAAGCGAAACGTCCATAAACCGTACTAAATGATGATAAAATGGACCTTCATCATGTCATTTTATGGCTGCTTTATACAGTTAACCCATTATCTGACGCTAACACCTCTATATAGTTACCATATCGTAGCCCCGTTTCTCCTTAGATGTTTACGTGATTGGCTCATCTACACTCACCATCATCGTTAACTAAGCGACCTTGTAACCAGAGGAGTTTATTCACCAAGTTTTAGTTAATCTGCACATTTAAATATACCTAATCAAAAGCTTGAACTTAGATAGTTCTTGATGGGAGGTTAATTTTGTAGAGTCTGAGTATTATGGTGTGGGTCTATTTGCTTATGTTCATCTGAATCTTTACGAAAATAAGCTGTGGTTTAAATCTAAGACTAGAGATTGTACTTAGCGGGTTATGAAAAAGAAAAAGCCGAGCTATGCTCGGCTTTTTTTGTGTCTTTAATAAGACTAATTACTCTGCAGACTGCGCGTCTTCTTGAACTTCTTCAGTCGCTGGGCGATCTAGTAGTTCAATGTAAGCCATTGGCGCGTTGTCACCTGTACGGAAGCCACACTTAAGAATACGAGTGTAACCACCTGGACGATCCGCGAAACGAGGACCGATCTCAGTGAACAATTTACCAACTACTTCTTTATCACGCGTGCGAGCAAACGCTAAACGACGGTTTGCTACGCTGTCAGTCTTAGCCAGTGTGATTAAAGGTTCAATTACACGGCGCAGCTCTTTTGCTTTAGGCAAAGTAGTTTTGATGATTTCGTGCTTCACCAAAGAACCAGCCATGTTGCTAAACATCGCTTTGCGATGGCTGCTGTTACGGTTTAATTGACGACCACTCTTACGATGGCGCATGACCCTATCCTTCTAACTAAACTAATATAGTAACTTAGATTACTCAGCTAGACTTGCAGGTGGCCAATTTTCTAGGCGCATACCTAGAGATAGACCACGTGAAGCTAGCACGTCTTTAATTTCAGTTAGAGACTTCTTACCAAGGTTTGGTGTTTTCAGAAGCTCAACTTCAGTACGCTGTACTAAGTCACCGATATATTGAATTTGCTCGGCTTTCAGACAGTTTGCAGAACGTACAGTTAGTTCTAAGTCATCAACTGGACGAAGTAGAATCGGATCGAACTCCGGCTTCTCTTCTTTCTCTTCTGGCTCAGAAACATCACGTAGGTCTACGAATGCATCTAATTGCTCAGCAAGGATAGTTGACGCACGGCGGATCGCTTCTTCAGGATCTAAAGTGCCGTTCGTTTCCATATCGATGATTAGTTTATCTAAGTCTGTACGCTGCTCAACACGAGCTGACTCAACCGAGTACGCAATACGCTCAACCGGGCTGAATGATGCATCTAGCAACAAACGGCCGATTGGGCGCTCATCGTCATCAGAGGATAAACGACTAGACGCCGGTACATAACCGCGACCACGCTCAACACGAATGCGCATGCTGATTTCGCTATTGTCAGCAGTTAAGTGACAAATGACATGCTCAGGGTTGGCGATAGTCACATCTCCGTCGTGCTGGATATCAGCCGCAGTCACAGGGCCTACACCAGACTTAGTCAGGGTAAGGAAAACTTCATCTTTACCTTCTAGAGATACCGCTAGACCTTTAAGGTTTAACAGAATTTCAATGATGTCTTCTTGTACGCCTTCTTTCGCGCTGTACTCGTGCAATACGCCGTCAATTTCAACTTCTGTCACAGCACAACCAGGCATAGATGAAAGAAGTATACGACGTAGAGCATTACCTAGTGTGTGGCCAAAACCACGCTCTAGAGGCTCTAAAACTACTTTAGAACGCGTTGAGCTTACAGCGTCGATATCGACTAATCTTGGTTTTAGGAATTCGGTTACAGAACCCTGCATTTTATCCTCTCTTAACTCTTAACTTTACTTCGAGTAAAGTTCGACGATTAGTTGTTCGTTAATGTCCGCAGACAGATCAGAACGCTCTGGTAGACGCTTGAAAGTGCCTTCCATTTTCTTACCGTCAACTTCAATCCAAGTTGGCTTTTCACGTTGCTCAGCCAACTCTAGAGCAGCGATGATACGCGCTTGCTTTTTAGACTTCTCGCGAATTACTACTACATCTTCAGGAGTAACTACGAAAGAAGGGATATTAACAACACGACCATTAACCATAACCGCTTTGTGGCTTACTAGCTGACGCGCTTCAGCACGTGTGCTTGCAAAACCCATGCGATATACAACATTGTCTAGACGTTGCTCTAGAAGCTGTAACAAGTTTTCACCTGTGTTACCTTTAAGGCGAGCAGCTTCTTTGTAGTAGTTACGGAATTGCTTTTCTAGTACACCGTAGATACGACGAACTTTTTGCTTTTCACGTAGCTGTAAACCGTAATCAGATAGACGACCTTTACGTGCGCCGTGCTGACCAGGTGCTGTTTCTAGTTTACACTTAGAGTCAATTGCTCTTACGCCGCTTTTAAGGAACAGGTCAGTACCTTCACGACGACTCAGCTTGAGCTTAGGGCCCAAATATCTTGCCATGTTCTTTCTCCTAACCTATTGTTATACGCGACGTTTCTTCGGTGGACGACAACCATTGTGTGGAATTGGCGTCACGTCAGTGATGTTAGTGATACGGTAACCAGCAGCATTCAATGCACGAACAGCAGACTCACGGCCTGGACCTGGACCTTTGATGAATACTTCTAGGTTCTTAAGACCGTACTCTTGTGCAGCAACACCTGCACGCTCCGCAGCAACCTGTGCAGCGAATGGAGTAGACTTACGAGAACCACGGAAACCTGAACCACCCGCAGTCGCCCAAGAAAGAGCATTACCTTGACGGTCAGTGATGGTCACAATCGTGTTGTTGAAAGATGCATGAACGTGAGCCATGCCGTCAACAACCTGCTTTTTGACCTTTTTACGACGAATTGGTGCTTTTGCCATAACTTACCCCACCTTATTTCTTGATAGGCTTGCGAGGACCCTTACGAGTACGCGCGTTAGTCTTAGTACGCTGACCACGTAGTGGTAGCGAACGACGGTGACGTAAGCCACGGAAACAACCAAGGTCCATAAGACGCTTGATGTTTAGTGTAACTTCACGACGAAGATCACCTTCAACAGTGTACTTGCCAACTTCTTCACGAAGGATGTCAAGTGTTTCGTCATTTAACTCGCCGATTTTAGTAGTTTCAGCGATACCTGTCGCAGCTAAGATCGCCTTAGCGCGAGTTTTACCTACACCATAGATGCTTGTTAAACCGATAACAGCATGCTTATGATCAGGAACGTTAATGCCTGCGATACGGGCCACTAACATATCTCCTATAAATAAACTTGATTATCATCTTGCTGGAAAGCCCGTATAGGATACCCAACCGACATTCAAGTTTTACCAAAGAAACAGGCTAAGTAAAGTTACTCAGCCTGCACGACTTAATTTGCTTAGCCTTGCCTTTGCTTGTGCTTTGGCTCACTGCAGATCACACGTACAACACCTGCACGCTTGATTACTTTGCAGTTACGGCAAATTTTCTTAACGGAAGCACGTACTTTCATTACTCAACTCCGTAAACTGACCTTAACGGCCGTAGCCTTTAAGGTTCGCTTTTTTCAGCACAGAATCATATTGATGTGACATCATATGAGTCTGTACTTGTGCCATAAAGTCCATGATGACAACAACGATAATCAGAATCGATGTACCGCCGAAGTAGAATGGCGTTTGCCATGCCATAGTCATAAACTCGGGCACCAGACAGATAAAGGTTATATACAAAGCACCTGCCAATGTCAGGCGTGTCATCACTTTATCAATGTATTTAGATGTCTGCTCACCTGGACGAATGCCTGGAATAAAAGCGCCAGATTTTTTCAGGTTATCTGCTGTCTCACGCGGGTTAAACACCAACGCAGTGTAGAAGAAGCAGAAGAAGATAATAGCCGCAGCTAATACCATCGCATACAGTGGTTGACCTGGAGTCAATACTGCTGAGATAGCTTGTAGCACATCAGCGACCGGACCTTCACCTTGGCCAAACCAGCTTGCTATTGTACCAGGGAACAAAATGATACTGCTAGCAAAGATTGGTGGAATAACACCCGCCATGTTAACTTTTAGTGGTAAGTGCGTGCTTTGAGCAGCAAATACCTGACGACCTTGTTGACGCTTCGCATAGTTTACAACGATACGACGTTGACCACGCTCGAAGAACACAACTAGGTAAGTTACAGCGAATACGATTACCGCAATCAATAACAATGCTAAAATATGCAGATCACCTTGGCGCGCCATTTCTGCTGTCGAACCAATTGCAGACGGCAGGTTAGCTACAATACCAACAAATATTAGAACTGAGATACCGTTACCGATACCACGCTCAGTGATTTGTTCGCCCAACCACATAAGGAACATAGTTCCTGTGACTAAGCTCACTACAGCTGTGAAATAAAAGCCGAAGCCTGGATTCACAACTAGGCCTTCCATCATGTTAGGTAGACCAGTAGCGATACCTATCGATTGGAATGTAGCAAGCACAAGCGTGCCATAACGCGTATACTGGCTGATTTTCTTACGCCCTTGCTCACCTTCTTTCTTAAGCTCTATCATCGCAGGATGTATGTGCGTTAATAGCTGCATAATAATCGAAGCCGAGATGTACGGCATAATACCTAGCGCCAATACCGATGCACGCTCAAGCGCACCACCGCTGAACATGTTGAACATCTCAACAATGGTGCCCTTTTGTTGCTCGAAGAATTCGGCAAGTACAGCGGCGTCAATCCCAGGGATTGGCACAAAAGAGCCCAGACGGTAAATAATGATAGCACCCAATACGAATAGTAATCGGCGCTTCAGTTCCGCAAGCCCACTTTGTGCACTTTGCATATCTTGACCTGGTTTAGCCATAGCGTACTTCCTTAGTCTTCTACCTTGCCTCCGGCAGCTTCGATAGCTTCGCGTGCACCTTTAGACACTTTCATGCCTTTAACAGTAACAGCGCGTGAAACTTCGCCAGATTTTACAACTTTTACGAACTGGATGTTCTTTTTAACGATACCAGCTGCCTGTAACGCGTTTAGATCTACCACATCGCCTTCAACTTTAGCGATTTCGAATAGATTCACTTCTTTAGACACAAGAGACTTGCGTGAAGTGAAACCAAACTTAGGTAGACGACGTTGCATAGGCATTTGACCGCCTTCGAAACCAACGCGTACTTTACCGCCAGAGCGTGACTTTTGACCTTTGTGACCACGGCCACCAGTCTTACCAAGACCAGAACCGATACCACGGCCAAGACGCTTACCAGCTGTTTTTGAACCTGCAGCAGGTGAAAGTGTATTCAAGTTCATCGAATTACCCCTCAACCTTAACCATGTAAGAAACTTGGTTGATCATACCGCGAACTGCTGGCGTATCTTCTAGCTCAACAGTGTGGTTGATACGACGTAAACCAAGGCCACGTAATGTAGCTTTATGCTTCGGTAAACGACCGATTGAGCTACGTACTTGAGTTACTTTTACTGTGTTTGCCATGGTGTCTTACCCCAAGATTTCGTCAACGCTAAGACCACGCTTCGCAGCAATACCTTCTGGAGAATTCATATTCTCTAGCGCTGCGATAGTTGCGCGAACGATGTTGATCGGGTTAGTTGAACCGTATGCTTTAGATAGTACGTTCTGTACGCCAGTTACTTCTAGTACTGCACGCATCGCACCACCTGCAATGATACCTGTACCTTCAGATGCAGGCTGCATGTAAACTTTAGAACCCGCGTGGCGACCCTTGATTGGGTGCTGTAGCGTGTTACCTTTAAGTTCAACAGTGATCATGTTACGACGTGCTTTTTCCATTGCTTTTTGAATAGCAGCAGGAACTTCACGTGCTTTACCATAACCAAAACCTACTTTACCAGCGCCATCACCAACTACTGTTAGTGCAGTGAAGCTAAAGATACGACCACCTTTAACCACTTTAGACACACGGTTTACCGCGATTAGCTTTTCAGCCAATTCAGGCTGTTGTGCTTTTGCTTCTACGTTAGCCATTGTCTACTCCTAGAATTGCAGACCGGCTTCGCGCGCAGCATCAGCTAGCGCCTTCACACGGCCGTGATATTTAAAGCCACTGCGATCAAAAGCGATTTTTTCAACGCCTTTGTCAGCTACGCGCTCAGCGATTGCTTTACCAACTGCTTGAGCCGCTTCGATGTTGCCTGTGCCTTTAACTGTTTCAACAATTGCTTTTTCAACAGTAGAAGCAGCAGCCAGTACATTACCCTCAGCATTAATTACTTGAGCGTAAATGTGACGTGGCGTGCGGTGGATAACAAGACGTGTTGTGCCTTGTTCGATAATATTTCTACGAGTGCGCTTAGCACGACGTAGACGAGCTGTTTTCTTATCCATCGTCTTACCTTACTTCTTCTTAGCCTCTTTACGACGCACGTGCTCATCAGCGTAACGTACACCTTTACCTTTATAAGGCTCTGGTTCACGGTATGAGCGGATGTTAGCAGCTGTTTGACCAACTAACTGCTTGTCTGCGCCTTTAACAACAATTTCAGTCTGGCTTGGAGCTTCGATAGTGATACCTGTTGGGATCTCGAAGTTCACTGGGTGAGAAAAGCCAAGGGTTAAATCTAATGAATTACCCTTAACTGCCGCACGGTAACCAACACCTACTAGCTGTAGTTTCTTCTCATAACCATCGTTAACACCAACAATCATGTTGTTGATTAGCGCACGTGCAGTACCAGCTTGAGCCCAAGCATTAGCAACTTCACGAGGAGCTGTAGTGATAACGTTGTCGTTTAGTGAAACTTCAACCGCATCGTTGATTGTGCGAGTTAATTCACCGTTCTTGCCTTTAACTTTGATGTCCTGGCCGTTAATTGTAACTTCAACACCGGCAGGAACATTGATTGGAGCCTTCGCTATACGAGACATAGTTCCCCTCCGATTAAGCTACAAAGCCAATGATTTCACCACCAACGCCAGCGGTACGCGCAGCGCGGTCTGTCATCAGGCCTTTAGAAGTTGATACGATAGCGATACCTAGACCACCCATTACCTTAGGTAATTCGTCACGTCTCTTATAGATACGTAGACCAGGGCGGCTAACACGCTGGATGTTTTCGATTACAGCTTTGCCTTCGAAGTACTTAAGTTCGATAGTCAATTCTGCTTTTACGTCACCAGATACTGCGAAGTCAGTGATATAACCTTCGTCTTTAAGTACCTTAGCTACAGCTACTTTCAGCTTTGAAGTTGGCATTGAAACAGATACCTTCTTCGCAGACTGACCGTTACGGATACGTGTGAACAAATCCGCAATTGGATCTTGCAAGCTCATGTCTTACTCCCGTGATTCTATTACCAACTAGCCTTTTTAAGGCCAGGAATTTCACCGCGCATCGCTGCTTCGCGAACTTTAATACGGCTTAAGCCGAACTTGCGAAGGTAACCATGAGGGCGGCCCGTGATGTTACAACGATTACGTTGACGTGAAGGGCTAGAATCGCGTGGTAAAGACTGTAGCTTTAACACTGCATCCCAACGCTCATCATCAGATGCATTAACATCGCTGATGATAGCTTTTAACGCAGCACGCTTTTCAGCATACTGAGTAACTAATTTAGCACGTTTTACGTCACGTGCTTTCATTGAATTCTTTGCCATAACCCTACCCTTACTTTTTGAATGGGAAGTTGAACGCTTCTAACAACGCACGGCCTTCGTCATCTGTTTTCGCAGAAGTAGTGATTGTGATATCCATACCGCGAACGCGGTCTACTTTATCATAATCGATTTCTGGGAAGATGATTTGTTCACGTACGCCCATAGAGTAGTTACCGCGACCGTCAAAAGACTTTGCGCTAACACCGCGGAAGTCACGAATACGTGGCATCGCGATAGAGACTAAACGCTCTAGGAAATCCCACATACGCTCGCCGCGTAGGGTTACTTTACAGCCAATTGGGTAACCTTCACGGATCTTAAAGCCAGCAACTGATTTGCGTGCTTTAGTCACTAGAGGCTTCTGACCAGAGATTGATTCTAGGTCTGCTACTGCGTTTTCTAGAATTTTCTTGTCAGCTAGGGCTTCGCCCACACCCATGTTAAGTGTGATCTTTTCGATCTGAGGGACTTGCATGACAGAGCTGTAACCGAACTTCTCTTGAAGCTCTTTTACCACTTTGTCTTTGTACACTTCATGCAGTTTCGCCATCGTCTACTCCAACTATTAAATAGTTTTACCGGTAGACTTGAAGAAACGGACTTTTTTACCGTCTTCAAATCTAAAACCTACACGATCCGCTTTGCCAGTTTCGGCATTGAAAATCGCTACGTTTGATACGTCGACTGACGCTTCTTTCTCAACAACACCGCCAGCTTGCTGTAGTTGTGGTACAGGCTTCTGGTGTTTCTTGATGATGTTAACGCCTTCAACAAATACTCGGCCAGTTTCAGTAACAACTGAAAGCACTTTACCGCGCTTACCTTTGTCTTTACCGGCTAGTACGATTACTTCGTCATCACGACGGATTTTTGCTGCCATGATCGACTCCTTATAGTACTTCTGGTGCTAGTGAAACGATCTTCATGAACTTTTCAGTACGAAGTTCACGAGTCACAGGGCCGAAGATACGAGTACCAATAGGCTGTAAGTTATCATTTAAGATAACAGCCGCATTGCTATCGAAACGGATTAAAGAGCCGTCTGGACGACGTACGCCTTTTTTAGTACGCACTACTACTGCGTTTTTAACATCACCTTTCTTCACTTTGCCGCGAGGAATCGCTTCTTTAACAGAAACTTTAATGATGTCGCCAACCGCTGCGTAGCGACGGTGCGAACCACCAAGGACTTTTATACACTGCACTTTGCGAGCGCCGCTGTTATCAGCAACGTCCAGCTGAGTTTGCATTTGGATCATCTTAATGACCTCCGGTGTAGTTACAACTCGCCTAGATTTCGTTCAAAATCAAGGCATTTAGGTTAAATTCCACTCAAAAAACTGTGATTATGTCTTTCAAGGGCGGGCAATTGTATCAGCAATGTCGCATCAAAGATAGTTCAATTTTTAATTAATTTAACGCGTTAACATGACGTACCGATTACAGTTTGAGGATATGGCGGCAAGCAATCGAGAATTCAACCACTTGCACAAATATTAAACAAAGTTTATAGCGGAAATTTTATTTCGATTATTGTTTAGGCATATCGCTTAGTAGGCTGCGAACAAGAATTTATCATCCTTTTCTCACAAACAAGCTCAAGCTTTGAGCAACCATATAGAGCAACGAGAGAATTTTAGAAACCGTCAAGTCGAGATAAATCTCGACCTACGACTCTCTTTAACTTTTGATGTAATCACCCACACTGCTTACGGTGTCTAACCAATAACCGTTTTTAGGGTCCTGTGAGAAGTCGAGATAAATCTCGACCTACG
>NZ_JAKRFX010000033.1:0-7999 GCF_022347825.1 Pseudoalteromonas sp. OF7H-1
GTTATGCCATTGTTGAAAAAGCAACGAGTTGCAACGCGGCTAGCGTGACATGGAAGAAGTATATTGCGGCCATCGTCATTGATACCAATAGCACTAAACCAAAACTTTGTGCCAAGGCTGTTTTTAACCAACAGTATACTTCCTTTGCGGAAAAGGTATTTCTTCCAAGTGCCAAAAAACTCATCTTTATACATACAGATTTATTAGGGAGTCCGGTGGCAGAGAGTGAAAATAAATAAACTATATGATTAGTTTTGCAGTGTTAAATAGGTTGTAAGTAATAGATTTGCCAATTATCGGATAAGTGGTTTTTTATGATTAATAAAGTGTTTTTTACTTTTTTTTCTATGATTTTGTTTTCTTGTTTTTCATATGCGGAGGGGGATGCTACGAATTTAAATGCTCACCGAATAGGTTTGAGTTGGAGTTCTGATAGCGTTAATAACGCTCTAACAGTTTCCCCTTACGGTGATGGTATGTTTAACGAGCGTATAGACATGGCGTCCGGTGGAGTATCATTTTTTAATGATGAGATTAACTTGCCTGGAAATTTTGATTTACCAATGTCGATAAATTATCGATATGATACTAATTATCCTTTTTATCGTGGGTGGTATGTAGATACAGCTCGTATATCTTATACATTTGTTTCTTCAACAGAAGATACCAGCACTCTGCCTGAATCTTGGAGGAATAAGAAGTTTTGCAGTCAAGAATTGAAATCCAATAGAAGCGAGGTTCGCTTTCTAGAGGCATTACAAGTGTCTGGGAATTTTGAGATAAATATACCAGGTCAGATTCAATCACTTTTAGTCAAGAATGAAGATAAGTGGGGAAAGTCAAAGAGTGAATATCCTTATATAACAAAGGATAATTGGATTATTTCTTGCTATTTGGAAGGTGGTAGTGAAGGGTTTGTTGCACATTCACCAGCAGGAGATAAATACTATTTTACTGATTTTAGTATATCTACAACGCTTAATGAGTGGGGGCAGATTATAGATTCATCTAGAGATGTAGTTTATTGGCAATATAGAGCGGATCTTAAGTTAACGAGAGTTGAAGATAAATTTGGTAATTGGATTAATTACAGTTATTCACCTTTAAAGATCACTGCAAGTGATGGTAGGGTTCTGGAAGCGGAAAAAGGTGGTGATGAATCTAATAGAAAAAATGTTCAAAACTCAACCGTCGTAAGAGGTTATAATGAGTCAAGTCCGGATGAAAAGAAAGAGTGGACTATAGTAAATTATAAAAGTAAATCATGGAGGGACCCTCTTGAGACTGAATTTTTTCTTCCCAGCGGTCGAAGTTGGAAATACAAGCTTAATTACGTGGACGCCGAGCCTGCGGATTTAGCATTAGCTTCAGGTGAGGAAGTTGAATTTAGGATTGGCTGTGGCTTAGTCAACTTGAGTAAGCAAACCTTAACAGTAAAGCATCCGAGTAACGCTGTCGCGAACTTTTATGTTCAACAAAGAGGGGATTCCTCTGTCAATTTACCATATCCATCATCTTTTGGTCCTTTGCCTTATTGTTCACCACGTTTGAGTGTGACCAAAAAAGAAGTAAATTATTCTAAAGATAAAAACTATGTGTGGTTGTATACATACTCAAAAGCCCGTAATGACTACTCTTCCTACGGAGAAATAAAAGATATCTCTAAAGTAAGTGATAAAAAAATCTTCTCTGGTGACGCTCCTGATAACATAATAAAATATTACTTTAAGTGGACAAAAATACAAGCGCCTGATGGTAGTTCTAAAAAGTACTATATTAATAGAGATAACCGCAGCCCTTATCAAGGCAGAGTTTTTGCAATTGAAACGAAGGAAAAGTTAGGTGAACCTGACAAGAAAATAGAAAAGTTTGATTTTTGGAGTTCAACTTCATTAGGGGTTGTGCATAGCTCAGCTGGTAGTAACATGAGCTTGTCTCAGCAACAAGTTGCACTTTCATTTCATAGTGTGGAAATTGATAATACTATTTACAATAATACGTATAAAGAATTTAATAAATATGGTGTGGCAAAAAATATAATTCAGGAATTAAATGGTGATAAATTTGTCATCAAAAAAAGCTATTTCCATGATGAAGAAAACTGGATGCTGAATTTACCTACAACTAATGAATACACCATCTATAGTGGAGATGAGCTTCGTTCTAAACAAACTTCAGAAACTAAATACTCTAAGTTCTCATCAGGAAATAACAATTTTTCGAATCTATATCTGAAAAGTTCTTTTTTGAAAAATGGTTTGGAGCAGTATAGCTATTTATCTTATCATGATGACGGTAATGTTAATAAAATAGAGAGAAACGGTTCTTCATTCTCCGGAAATAAAATTAGTGAGGTGTATTCTATCTATAACGCCGGCATCGCAACCAGCTTGGCAATAAAAAATAGATATGAAGATGGGTTTGTGAATAAAACTTATAAGGTTGGTTTGTTTGGAGAAATTACTGAAGAAGTAGATTTTAATGGAAATACAGCCTATTTTGGATATGACGAAGATGGACGGGTTACATCTATTAACCTTGAAGATGAATCAAGTAATAAATGGATGGACACAAAGTTTGAATGGGATGATACAACTAATACCCGTACCATCAAGCGTTGTAAGTTAAATGAACTCAAAGAATGCACAGAGTCAACTCCCTCTGTAAAAGTGGTAGAAACCTACGACAATTTACTGAGACTCACCCAGACTAAAACTATAGATGACACTGCAAATGCAGATGCAACAACCAGTGTTCGATATCAAAACTTTGAGTATGACTATCAAAATCGGCAGACTTTTGCTTCATTTGTTAGTACTGATAGTACTGAGTCAAAAGGAAGCAGCACGACTTATGATGCATTAGGTCGCACAAAAACAGTAAGTGTATCGGGCCTTGGTGAAACTAAGTATGAATACCTAGCCGATAATAAAATTAAAGTGACGGATCCACTCTCGAACGTTATCACAACAACGTATCAAGCATTTGGGACTCCTGAATATAAGATTGCCACCTTTATTGACTCTCCCGAAGAGGTAGATACAAGCATAGCCGTTAACCTATTTGGCCAAGTGGAAGCTATTACACAATCAGGGTCTAGTAGTGATGGAACGGCGGTTTCAGCTGTAGAAAAGCGAGTTTATGATACTAACCAAAACCTTTGTGTGATAACACGCCCGGATGTGGGTAACACAATATTTGGATATAATGCTCTAGGGCAAATGATTTGGAAAAAAGAAGGGGTTACAGACACTGATTGCGTCGCAACAAAACCAGCTGATGCAATTGAGTATGTTTACGATAACGTTGGTGACCTATATAAGATTAACTACCCTGAAAACAGTAACACACCTTCAGTTACCTATACTCTTGATAATAATGGTAATTTGACAGGGTTGACTGCAGGAGATGTCACCCATAGCTATGTGTATAACAACCAAAACCTACTAGAGGTAGAGCAGCTTCTAATCAAAGGTCAACTCCCTTTAGAAATTGATTATGGTTATAACGCATTACAGCAACGTAGCCACTTGGCCTATCCTGACGGCACAACAGTGTACTTTAATCCAAATGGGTATGGTGAGCCGACACGCACAGTGACCTATAAAGCAGGCACTGATGTCATCGAGCTTAAATTTGCTACAGATGCCAGTTACTACGCGAATGGGATGTTAAAGGGTTTTACTTACGGCAATGGAGTTACACATAGTCTAACTCTTGACCAAACTAGCCTACTGCCTGATGTGCTCCAAGACAGCCGAGATACTAAAAATATCGTTAAGCTAGACTATAGCTTTGATAAAGGGGGTAATGTCACCGCTATCTTGGACGAAGTGCAACCCACTTATAGCTTGACTAGCCTAGTTTACGATGATCTACATAGATTGACCTCGGTCACAGGCGGTACGGCCATTGGTAACAGCAGTATTAAATATGATGCGCTAGGAAATATAGAATCATATACAAGTAAAGATAGAAACCTGACCTACACATACAACAGAACGACAAACCGACTATCTAGCGTTAAAGGAGCAGGCACCAACGGCAAATATGCTAACTTAGGTTATGATACGCGCGGTAATATCATTAATAACGGTGCTTACCAGCTTAACTTTAACTTAGCAAACCAGCTTACTTCAGCGAAAAATAACACCTATTTATATGACGGACACAATCGCCGCGTTAAGCAAGTAGAGCAAAGCGGAACGAGTTATAGCTTATACTCGCAAGATGGCACTTTGCTGTATCGCGAAAAGGGCGATACCATAACGGGTGATGGCGTTAACTATATTTACCTAGGCAAAAAGTTGATTGCCAAATACGGCGACGTAAAACCAACGTCGGAAGCTGATAGTCGTCAACACTACCGTCCGTTTGGTGAAACGTTGGAAACGCCAAAAGATGATGTAGGCTATACCGGCCATAAGTTTGATAAAGAGCTTGGTCTAAGTTATATGCAGGCACGATACTATGATCCAGTGATTGGGCGGTTCTATTCGAATGATCCGGTTGATGTCTTGGGGCACATGTCTCGTGGTGAAAATGTTCATGGATTCAATCGATATAATTATGCATACAATAACCCCTTTAAATACATCGACCCTGATGGAGAAGCACCGAAAAGTAATCGTGATGGAGATGCTGGAGCAGCAATAGCAGCAGCGATTTTAGTAGGCACAGGGGTTTGGACTGATGAACAAGCTCAATTGTCTAAGGGTATCAAACCCAAAACAATTTCAAGGGCAAAAAGAAGAGCTTCGAGAGCAGCTCAAAGAGCAAAAACAAATCCAAGAGTTGCAACAAGTCAAGCTTCAAGTAATGTTCAAGCTAATACTTATGGCGAAGTAAACCTCAGAGGGCAAACAAAAGTCGGAATGGATGGTAAAACTGATATAGGCATACAAGACGGTTCTAAGGATCGTGGAAACAATACTACCGACCATAAACCTGCTATTGATGTTGGTAATCTTAAAGCAGGTGAACAGCCCGGCAGAAATGGTCAACCAAGAATAAAGAATGAACACAAAGTTAAAGAAGATATTAAGCAATGACAACATTCGAAAAATCATCTCTCAAGTTCAAAAGAGATATAAAGAAGGCTGCGCTGTTTAAGCAGCGTGAGATAACTCATCAACAAGAGCGCTTTATAAACTTTTTTGAAGGGCTATCGTTGGAAAGTACAGTTCAGCTAGTTTCGTATTCTGAAGGCCAAGCATATAAGCAAGCAATATTTAGAGATGCTCGAAGTGTATTGAATCCTCTCACTAAAAAAGCAGTTTGTAAGGAATTAAAGCAGAATGAGCTGCGAGAGTTTGGTGAATTTCTAATTAGTAAAAAAAATGAAATAGTGCTCCTATTTTCAATCCATGATTATAGTTTTCCTTCAGTTTTGCTCTCTGTCGAAGAATTCTTCAATAATTTTGAGTTAATCCTCGACTTAATGGAAAACGAAGTGACAATAGTATTCGGTGATATGCAAGATGCTTTTTCGTTCAATAATGAAGATGACATGGTTAGAGTAAATATTTTTGGTGATAAATATTTGTTACAAGAGTAAAAATTAATACAGGAATATATAGACGCTCCCTGACTGTAAAGCCTATGCTATTGCGGTATGTTATATGAGGTGGGGATTGTCAATGCATAAGGAGTCTAAGGGGGCAGGTCTTGCGTTTTGCACTCAAATGACCCTGCAAGCTCCAATATTTGAATCCAAAGCCTCGCACTCGCGGGGCTTTGTTTTATCTGGTTGCTGTGGCTGTAGTTTGTTTTCAATCGACATCTAATGCAATTTACAACCAGAGTTACGGTTCATTTGCCTAATTTGTTTGGGACTAAAACCATTCCTCAACAGCTCAAAATCTTCAAATTCGACTATCGCTTCTTGGCCTTTGCCAATGGCTTTGTATAAGCTACCCGATGCAGTTTCAATAACTTGCTTGTCGATATAGACCTTCATAATCTGAGTTGTACAAACATAATCTTCTCTAGCGAATCGGAATGCTAAATGGACAGCCACTCTAACTTGCTAGTTAGGGAATTAAAGAATTAGTCGCTCCTGAAATCAACTTAATTTATTGAATTACTTGAAGAACTAAACGATCTTACTACCCTCTAATTGCAACTTTTTTGAATCACACAACCAAAACATTGCAATTTGAGTGTAAAAATGAAACCAAAACCAACCATACAAACACCACAAAAGCACCTGTTTCAAATCGAGCTTATTGATATTGTTTCGCCACGCCATGAGCTGGTGAAACTGGAAAAAATCATTGATTGGCAGCGCCTAGAGGTCGAATTTAAACAGCATTATGGCGATAAAGGCGCTGGCGCCAAGCCTATTCCTCTGCTTGCGGGTCTCGAATACCTGAAACAAATTCACAAATTGTCTGACGAAAATACGGTAGCCATGTGGTGCGAAAACCCGTACTGGCAATATTTTTGTGGCATGCAATTTTTTACGCATGAACCGCCTTGCTGCCCAAGTTCAATGACATGCTTTCGTAAGCGAATTGGCGAAGATGGAGTTGAATTAATGCTGTCGTTAACTGTTGATGCGGGTCTTAAAAGTAATACTATTAAGCCTTCAAGCTTGCGAGAAGTAGTCGTAGACAGCACTGTCATGGAGAAAAATATCGCCCATCCAACAGACAGTAAACTACTAGAAAAATGCCGTGATAAACTGGTTGGTTTCGTTAAGCAAGCCGGTATTCGGCTTAGACAAAGTTATGAACGAGTTGGCCCTAAGACCGCGCAAAAAGTAGCGCGCTATGCCCATGCCAAGCAATTTAAACGCATGAAGAAAACATTAAAAAAAACAGAAAAACTACCTTAGACGGGTGATGAAAGATATCTTGAGAAAAATCACTGAGCAGCCAAGCCTGGCGTTTATCCATGCCCTACAACAGGCCGAGCGGCTGTTAAAGCAAGAGAAAGCAGTAAAAACAAACTCTATAGCCTACATGAGCCGAGTGTTGAATGTATCTCCAAGGGAAAAAGCGCGAAGCCGTATGAATTTGGTGTCAAAGTGAGTGTCGCGACAACATTGAAAGAGCAGTTTGTGGTCTGCGCTCATGCAATGCACGGTAACCCCTACGATGGTGACACGTTATGGGAAACGTTGAGAATAGTAGAAAACGTCACGGATAAAAGACTATACAACGGTTTTGTAGATAGAGGTTATCGCGGGCACTTTGCAGAACGTTATGATGTGTATATTGCTGGGAAAAAGCGCGGTGTGACGCCGAGCATTAAGAAAAAACTCAAGCGACGCAATGCGATAGAGCCAATCATCGGGCACATGAAACAAGATGGTCACTTAGGGCTTAACCGCTTAAAAGGAAAGCTTGGTGACAAACTGAATGCGGTGCTTGCGGGTGTAGGCCAAAACTGCCGTAAAATCTTAACCCAACTGCGGCTTTTTTATGCCTGGATTTTATATCAGTTATTAGCAGCGAAAAGCGCTGCGTAATAACAGCACTGTCGATAAAGCTCATGCTCAGACTGGACTGATCTTGTACTGCCAGTCTAAGCATTAAAACGTCAATATTCAGAACCGACTAATTATGGCCAGCTGAGTAAATTTGCCCTGTTCAGCGTTTGGTTAGGTGTTCGCTGTCAATTCGCGACACGTTTGTAAGCGCTTGGGTTTAGCCTCCAAGATCCCTAAATGGCTCCATTAGGCTTAACTGTTGTTACGTTTGTTATCATTGAGACTTTTATTTATTCCCTATTTTCTATACAATTCTTCGCTTTTAAAATTGTGGACAATTGAGAATGGACATCAAAAAGCTCTTGTTTGTACTGTTGCTCGGAAGCTTCCAAGTAAAAGCGCAAATGAGTGTAAAGCAGTTTAGCTGGTCGCCTTCTGTCATTGATGTTGGTGAAAGCACGACTTTCTATTGGAATGTTGAAGGGGCAAAGTATTGTCAGGCATATCCGCATAGTAGTGGAAATACGAGTCCGAGGGCTACCTCTGGGCGTTCAGGACCGCACC
>NZ_JAKRFX010000034.1:0-7109 GCF_022347825.1 Pseudoalteromonas sp. OF7H-1
CTAAAGGAACATACGCCCCCCCTGCCTTCAAGATACCCATTATCCCTATCACCATCTCCAGCGACCGCTCTATACACAACCCAACCAATGTATCCGGCCCTACACCATGCTCCGAACGTAGGTAATGTGCTACTTGGTTCGCTTTCTCATTCAACGCTCTATAACTTAGTGTACGACCTTCAAATACCACCGCCGTCTGCTCTGGCGCATTCGCTACCTGCCCCTCAAATAAATCATGAATACAAGCCTTCTCTGGGTAAGGCTGCGCTGTGTTGTTAAGGTCATTGAGTAATTCATTCACTTCTTGGTCATTTAATAGCTGAGGTATTGTAAGTGGTAATTCAGAACCGCTATCTATCTCACTCACAATATAGCGCAAAGCACTTACATATCCGTAAAGTAATCGCTCACCATCATAATCCGTAGCTGCATCAAAACTTAACTCAAATGAATGGCCCATGTCTGTTACCGACAGACTAAAGGGAGTAGTAGAAACGGTATTACATGTAATTAAATCGAAAGGAAGAGCATCTAAATCTAATTCTTGTGAGTATCGATAGTTAAATATACAGTTAAAAGCAACATCAAAGTTATTGCTTCCTTTTTCTAGAGCTGTATTCAAGGGGACATGTTCATATTGTGTTAGATTTAAAAGTTGAACATAGAGCTCCTTTAGTTGATTACGAACAGTATTATTCGAAAAGCCTATTCTACACGGTAAAGAGTTTAAGAACATTCCAACAGTCGTACGATAATCAGGATGCATGACTCTCCCAGTCAGCACTGTAGGAAACAATACATCTTTCGAATCACAAAACTTTGATAAAATCATACCCCACGCAAGATGAAATATACTTGCAGAACTGACACCTGACTGTATCGAACATTCTCGAATTTTAGTCTGAAGCTGCGCATCAATCGGCTGACGATACTTAGTTGTATTTACCAAAAAGTCAGTCTCATTAAAAAGCAGGGTCGGTGAATCAAAGCCCTTTAAAAGTTCCTCGAAATATGTTGCCTTTACATGTGGTTGCTTATTCTGTTCTAGTGCATATTCAAATTGCTGTTTTACATTAGGTAAATTAATGAAGTCTCCATTATAGATACTTACCAGTTCATGCATCATAATTTCAAGGCTTATATGATCACTCGTAATATGGTGACGCTCAATAAAAAGTGTTTTTTCGTTACTGCCTTCAAGGTGTAGAACATGAATGCGCGTCAAAGGATCTAACTCGAGGTCCATAGGGCTTTTCGAACACTCAAGCTCTTCGAGTTTTTCATGTAGCTCTTGTTCTGAGAAGCAGTTAAAAGAGTTGATTGGTATCTCAACGCGCTTTTTCACCAACTGATAAGACTGAGGCACATTTCTCCATATTATTGAGGTCCTGCACGATGCATGCCGCTGAACAACTTCAGTAAAACAGCGTAGGACCTTATCCAGTACATTTTGTCCATCTACTTTCAATATAAAATGAACAATATATGGGTCTAACCCATCATTTAGAATATGATCTAAAAGCATACTTTCTTGAAGGGGTAATAACGGATAAAAGCCCTCAATATCAGATTCACTGAGCCCGAGACGTGAAAGCGTGGCAACACGGTGTTCCACACCTAGCTGATACTCTTCATCTAGTTGTTTTAATTTATAGTCTTGCAAGTACTTTATTATGTAGGGCTTATTGAGCTTAATCTCTTCGGTGATTTCTTTCGTTAACACTGAGCGATCTGCATTAATTTTAAGCTTTCCGGAGGCTCCCAACTCCATACTGATACCAAGAGTATTACAATGAGCGATAAACTCTTCGATCATATTTCAAGCTCCACTTGGTCTAACTGTTCTGCCTTAGACTCTGAATTTCCCTCTGTAACAGCTGTACTATCAATATTTTCTGTGACCCAATCTATCTGGCTTTGCAGTGTAAGTAAGGTAAACAAGTCCCTAGTATCCATTACCAAACCGAATTCATTCTCAATCTTTTGCATCAATTGCATTGCCAATAACGAGTGCCCACCTAATTCAAAGAAGCTATGTTCTAATTCAATGGATTCCTTTCGCAGTACTTCTTTCCATATGAAAGTTAGTCTGTCAGCAATGCTATTATTAACCGACAAGTCCATGCTAGCTGGCATTGTGTTTGAGTTTAAGAGCATGCCTTTATCTACCTTTCCGCCGCTAGTTAAAGGTAAGGTGTCTAGATAAGTTAACGAGGTAGGGTGCATATATTCTGGCAGCTTCGAACTCAAATATTGATATATAGCTTCAATAGAAGGCGATTCCGACTCTCCAACTAAATAGCCTTCTATTCTCATATCATTTTCACTTTTATTGCCAAGCACCACAGCTTCTTTGATACCAGTAAAGTCTTTCAGTACGCCTTCAATCTCACCAAGGCTAATTCTGTACCCTCGATACTTAATCTGGCTATCTGTCCTACCAAGAAATTTAATTCTATTATCGTCTAATACCTTAACCAAATCTCCAGTTTTGTAAGCTCTAACTTTTTTAGACTCAATGTCCAGCTCAACAAACGCTTCGCTCGTTGCTTTATCGTTATTAAAATAACCAATAGCGACTCCATCACCAGCAATGTACAGTTCCCCCTCAGAGTCAGAGCTCTGTAGTTTTTCATCCATAATATAAAGCTGAGCGCCATCAACTGCTTTTCCGATTGACACTTCATTATCATTAGTTTGGACTTCTAAGGTTGCGTTTACTGTTGCTTCTGTTGGGCCATAAGCATTTATCACCTTTCTATTCGCAAGTATTCCATAATTGAATAGCTCTGCCCAAAGCGCCTTGCTGATGTCGTCACCACTGACGATTAAATTAACGTAAGTTTGTGTCGCTATAAGATGTGGTAGAAGATACTCCATGACAATTGGGGGAGCATTTAAAACAGGAACATCGAATTTTCTTACCAAAGAAACTAATGATTTAGGATCCTTCACATCAGTGTCACTGGGAATTACCAGTGATCGTCCCTGTGCAAGAGAAACCACCCCTTTTATCGAGGCATCAAAGGCAAAAGAAGCGTTCCACAACCAATTTGAACAGTCAGTTAGATTAAGAAGACGGTATTGTTGTTGCATTACATTTTCATAGTAATGCAGGTTTTTATGACTACAGGCAACTCCTTTCGGCTTACCTGTTGAACCTGATGTATATATTATATAAGCAATTGACTCTTCATCTATATCAGAAATATTTGGCAGTACTGATTTGTCAAACTCCTCTAACGCCATAATATCGTCAAACAAAATAGGCGTCGCGATGCTCTTACTACTTGCGTCTACATCAACATCGGTTATCAACAACTCTGCTGATGAGTTTTTTAAGTAATAGCTTACTCTCTCATTTGGATTTGCAGGGTCAATCGGTACATACGGTACATTTGCCCGTAAAGCTGCATAAATAGCAATCATAGTATCAACCCCTCGACCCATCATAATCGCTACCGGCTTGTGATTAGAGTGAGCAAGGATGTAACATGCTAAATGCTCAACTTGCTTAAGCATTTCGCTGAATGATAACACTTTGTCCCCAAAAATTAAGGCTGTTCTACTTGGATGTTTTACTACATTCTTTGCAAATTGCTCAATTAAACTAACTTTACCAAGATTTTTACTTTGCTGCTCAATAATATGATTAATTAAGTTCTTCTTTTCGTTACGAATACTCTGTTTCAAATCCTCTGGAAACTCATCGCCCATCTGCTTATACTTTAGCTCACCTTCATCAACATAAAGCAAAATACCAGACTCAACGGCCCTTTTAATTAGATCAAACATAAATCAAATAACTCCACAATTATAATTATCTTCTAGCAACTTACTTTCATAAGCTTCAGAAACTAAGACATTTTCTAAATATAAAACAAGATGACCAACACTATTATTATCAATAAGATAAGCGGGTTCTAGATCCAACGAGAACTCTTTATTAAATGCAGCCGCTATCTTGGCAACATCATAAAAACTCTCATACTCTAGGAGATTTTCGTTTGTATCAATATGCTCAACCCCCAAGAGCTTACAAAGTATGGACTTTACTTTTTTATAAGCATACCCCTGCTCATTAACAACAGGCTCTCTCCCTCTGACTAATAATTGACTTGCATTAATTAGCTCTGTAACCCATTCAACATTATTTGTTATTTTTTCCTCACAAAGAGATGAGACTATAGTTTTTGATATGTACTTAAATATAGAAAAAACAGCTTCTACATTGATTTTACTATCAACCTTTAGAGTAATATGAAACTTATTGATATTATCTGTAACTGCTAGAATTATGGGAGATGATGCTCCCATCTTATCTTCATCACCAATATAATCAATAACGTGATTTTTGACTGCTGTTTCAGTAGCAAAGCCGTATCTATAATTCAGCACTCCGTTTATTAAGCTTTCACTTCCCTTTAATTGAGTTAGTGCTTTAGCCTGCCCTATCGGAAAGTGCTCATGTGATAAATATCCAACCAGTTTCTCAGCGACAGATGTATACAGTTCAATCAATGTACAGCCATTGGTATTGACTCTAAAAGGTAAAGTATTCATTAACATCCCAACAGCATTTTCACTGCCAGGAGGCGCATTTTGCCGACCTGAAAATACAGTCCCAAACGCTACGTCTTTATTCTTAGAAAGCACAGACATTAACATTGCAAAGGCAGTATGAAAGAACGTTGCAGGTGAATAGTTATGCTGTTTTGAAATTGTACGAATGCTTTCTTCCAGTTTTGCGTCAAGATCGATTTCTTTTGTCGTAACTTCGCCTGAAAAATTGGCTTGTGAAATACCGACTATATTTGATGCATTAGTGAACCCTGCTAGCTGCTTTGCAAAAAAGTTTTTGTCTTCATCATTACTATTAGCATTAATTATATGTGCCACAACGCCTTTATAAGGAACAGGCTTTGCAAGTCGTTCAGCGTTACCAGATATAACGCTCACCAATTCTTCTAGCACTATATTAGCACCTTCATGGTCAAGCATAAGGTGATGTGTAACTAATCTTACATGATGATGCTTGAGTTGGTTATTTGTACCAATAATTAATAGCATTGGTGGCAGGGTATCAATATTATAATCATGAGTAATATAATCCATTTGGCTCTCTGGATCGCCGACATTACTTAATTCATGATAATCAACCCTAATCTGATATTTTCTCAAAACAACTGAAACAGGAACCGGCAACACCGGTATAAACACACTTCGTAAAGCATCATGACGAACTATTACACTGTTAAAGCTTGAGATCAGTGTGTCTATCTCATCCTTGTTAACTCTCATGGAAATTGATTGCCAACTAGGATCCTTTGCCGGGTTTGCTAAGTGCTGGAAAAGAAAGCCATGCTGAAGCGTAAGTAACGGCAAAATATCTTGTATATTGCTTGCACCGCCGTGTACCGTTGCTGAAATCTTCGAAATGGTTTCTTCATCTAATTTAGCTAAGTCGAACATATCAGCTGATAACCGTTCTGTTCCAATTGGCACTAGACTTTTAGAGTTGTAAACAATGTAAGTATTTTGATTTGCAATTACAAGTTCCGCCATCTCTTTCAACGATGCTGAGCGATAAATATTAGCAACAGACAAAAGGTAGCCCATATCTGATAGCTTCGAGATTGCAGTAGGCACTAATAGAGAGTGTCCCCCAAGCTCGAATAGATTTGATTCCATACTTATTTCGGAATTTGGAAGCTGAAGTAATTCTGCAAATACATTTAATATAGCTACTTCAATGTCGTTAACCGGTTTTACAATTTCCACCTGAATCGAATTCACATCAAATTTAGGTAAGGCGCTTCGATTGATTTTACCATTAGGAGTCAGAGGCCATTCTTCAACGTGAATGTATAATTCTGGTACCATATGTAAAGGTAGATGCTTAGCTAATTCAGTTCTAAGCTTGTGCTTCATCGCCTTAGTGGTATCCAGTGAATGGTTGCTTTTAGTTTTTATGTAAGCAAGAAGCTGAGCTGATCCTGCTGCTTCTGTTGTTGTCACTAATGCGGAATCAACTTCTGTCAATTGACCCAATTGATATTCAATTTCACCAAGCTCTATCCTCATTCCTCTAATTTTTACTTGATGATCCGTTCGACCTTGGTATTCAACTTCTCCATCAGCTCTTAAACTTGCCAAGTCTCCCGTTCTATATAAACGCTTAGAGCTGTTTTTTCTATCCTTGTCAAAATATGGATTTTCGATAAATTTTTCTCGGGTTAACACTTCATTATTGTGATATCCCCGCGCCAATCCAACACCTCCAATATAGAGCTCACCCACAACACCAAATGGTACGATATTCTGGCTTGGATCTAAAATGATAAGCTGGGTGTTATAAATAGGCTTTCCTATTGGCACACTTTGATGAGATCCATTAGCACAATCCCAATAGCTAACATCAATTGCCGCTTCTGTCGGGCCGTATAAATTATGTAACTCCGCATTAGGCAGTACCTCTTTGAACATTTGCACATGAGTTGTTTGCAATGCCTCTCCACTACAGAACACCTGATTAATGCTTGTGCAATTATTGAAGGTAGCGCAACTTAAGATAACTCCAAGCATAGACGGAACAAAGTGTAACTTTGTTACTCCTGAGTCTATGACAAGTTGGGTTAAATACTCTGGATCCTTATGGCCATCAGGCCTTGCAATAATTAGTTGGGCGCCAAAGCCTAATGTCCATAGAAATTCCCATACTGATACATCAAAACTAAAAGGTGTTTTTTGAAGAATTTTATCATTTGCACTCAGACCATACTTTTCATCCATCCAAATAATTCGGTTAACCAAAGAATGATGTTCAACCATCACGCCTTTTGGTTGTCCCGTTGACCCCGATGTATAAATTACATATGCCAAATGACTTGAGGTAAGCCCTATCTCCTCCCTATCTAGGTTCTCTTTACTATAATCAACACATGCATATCCCGTCGTATCCGCCATCCCATCTAAGCAAAGAACTGCACCTGCAAACTCTCCCAGTACATCCCGCTCTTTCGTACCGCTCAACACGATATCAACCGCTGTATCTGCTAATAAGTAACTCAGTCGCTCTGCCGGATAATTCGGATCTAAAGGAACATACG
>NZ_JAKRFX010000035.1:0-4906 GCF_022347825.1 Pseudoalteromonas sp. OF7H-1
GCCAATGTGCATAGTCTATATACTGTATCGGCAGGCCCGGCAACGGATTTGCCTTACCCGCACTATACGCATGGTATAACGCAAAAAACTCCTTCGTCAGAACATCTACTGACCAACCATCCGAGGCAATATGGTGCATGTTGAAAATCAACACGCCTGACTCTCCCCCTGTCTTGATATAGCAGACCCGCAGCATCACATCTTCCGCTAAGTTAAACGCTTGCTTTATGTCCGCTGTGACTCTGCTCTCTATCTCCCCCGCTAACTTCTCACCCGTGAGATGACTCAAATCTTCTTCTTTTATGCTAAAATCTAGCGCCGATACTTCCCTTACCCGTTGTCTCGCTTCTCCCCCTTCTGCTTCATACACACTCCTTAACACTTCATGCCTATCCAATATCGTCTCAAATACCTGTGTTAACACTTTCAGTGAAAATGTTCCTGTGACTCTAAAGACCATTGGCATGTTGTATTCCGGCGTACCGCCTTGAAGTTTATCGATAAACCACAGTCGTTGCTGGGAAAAGGAAGTTACACCATAGGTCAATCCGCTTTTTTCAATGGAGTATTCCTTGGCACTCCTAGAATTACTTTTAAGATTTTTCAGAAAGTTAACTATAAGTTCTTTATTATTTCTAATGAACAACCTTTCTTCATCATTAATTTCACCATCTGGTGAACGTGATTTTAACTTACCATTATCTAGAAACAAACGCACACCTCTAAGATTGAGGTTAGCTAGGAACAATCTAATTTCTTTCATTTAAAAACCTTATAAATACAGCTAGTTAAACTGCCGGAGTGCCTAAATCATTAACTCATTATTGTTCTTTTTAGGTCTACATCTTCCCACTTGCAAAGTTCTGACATTGCAGTAAGAACTAAACGCTCACCTTCAAATGGCTCTCTTCCATGACAAACAGATAAATTATCAACCATTAATACATCACCTTGGTGCCAATCAAAGGTTACTTGCTCTTGAATATAAACCTCTCTAAGGATCGAGATCAGTTCACTATCAATCGAGCTTCCATCGCCAAAGTATGTATGGTTCGGATACTCATTTTCTGAAAAGGAGCGTTGTATAAACTCCCTCGCCTTCGGCTCAATTGTGTCTATATGAAACGAAGTGCAATGGTTAAACCAACATGGCTGTTTTGTTTCTGGATGTTGAAGCGCAACCGACCTAACTTGCTCAGTTGTTAGTGTAACTAATCCCTCATCGTGCCATTTCCATGTGATTTGATTGGCTTTTAGATATTCTTGAGCTTCATCTTTAGTTTCAGCTTGAAATGCCCATTGCCAATCAACATACAAGTTTGGAATAAAGTTCCGACGATATAAATATCCTAAATCGATTAACTTATCTCGCAAAACGTGCGGGATTTTATTATATATTTTTCTTGTATCTGCTAATGGAGTTGCCCCACCTTTATCAGCCACTTTATGGCAATTGAAATATATATATCGTGGAAACTGCAAATTAAAAGACTGCTCGTTATGTAAAAAAATCTCTCCTTCTTTTGGGTGCGCAGTTGAGGTAAATACATTCCCACTAATACGATCTCGTCTTAGCTGACGCTCTAAATACGTATCTAGCGGCTTACTTGTACTTGCACCAACAAAAGACTCGAACATCTTAGCACTAGTGATCTCAAAATTACGAAATAAAATTGCTCCATATCGTTGATGGAGAACCTTCAATTTTTCACTATTTTCTTTAAACCACGCGTCTAGGTTCAATTCAATATTTTTTTTAATAATAACTAATGGTAAGACTTGAGTTTCCGAAAAAAAGCCGCATTCAACATCTGTTGCGTTAAATAATTCCTGATGGGCTGGAACAAGCATAATTGTATCCTTGATTCATAGAGAGTAATTTCATAGTTTTCAAAAAGCTTTAAAACATTACTGAGCTAATATCATCAAGGGCACTAAAGAAGTGTTCGATTTCTGACTCATTGTTATATAAATACCCTGATATTCTTAACACCTGAGATGAAGCTATTTGATCAATGTATGGTTGCGCACATAAATGACCATTACGACACATAATGCCATAAGTATCGCTTAGTACTCGTGCTACATCATCTAACTTCGGAGTTGAAGGGATCCATACGCTTAAAACCGCTCCTCTCTCAGCATTTGGATCTGAATTCACAATTTTCAAGTAATCTCTCTGTTCAGCATATTGAAACATCATTTTCCCGAGGTGTTTATCGTAAGCTTCTATATTATCTATCCCTACGCTATTCATATAGTCGATTGCAGCACCTAAACCCAATACTCCTGCAATATGAGGCGTCCCCGCTTCCAAGCGATGAGGTAATTTCCTTAGTCTAAAGTTATCAAGCTCAACCCAATCAACCATACCACCTCCAAATTGAGAGGGAGTCAACTTTTCAAGCATTTCCTTCCTGCCGTATAAAACCCCTAAGCCTGTTGGCCCCAATGATTTATGAGCTGAGAAGGTTAAAAAGTCTACGTTCAGATCTACAACATTGACCTGCTTATGCGGAACGGATTGAGCAGCATCCAATAACGTTAGAACTCCATGCTCTCTTGCCAATGAGATCATTTCCTTTACCGGGTTATAAACCCCCGTAACATTGGAACAATGCGTGATGGCGACTAGTTTTGGCTGCTTCTTAATCTTAGATTTATAATCTTCTAAATCCAACCCACCTTCAGGTAGCAAATTTACTACTTCCGTTTTAGCATGTGCCACCCACGGAAGCAAATTAGAATGGTGAGAGTCAGCACAGATTAAAACCGTATCATCTTTGGTCAGACCCAAACCTGAAGCAACTAAATTAACCGCTTCGGTGGTGTTTTTAACAAATACAATTTCATTACCTGAGCACGACAAAAGCTCAGCTACTCTATACCGAGCTCGTTCGAATTTGTTTGACACCAGCTCAATAGCATATCCCTTTCCTCGGTGAACATTAGAAGAAACACCACTATAGTATTCGGACATTGCATCAATCACCCTTTGAGGTTTTAAAGAGGTCGCAGCACTATCTAAATATGTTATTTTTCTACCGTCAATCTCTGCTCTAATTCCTGGAAAATCTTGTCTAACTTTTTCTAACTGTTCAACACTAAACATTATTTTTTAATCCTCTAACAAACTGATACTTTCCTGATCGCTCAGCGGCAATGTAGTCAACTAAGCTAACATCTACTTTTAAATCCAACTGAAAAACGGCTTGCAGTTTATCGATAAACTCCTGTTCTGCGCCCTCTAGGTATGATTCATTTGCTATGATTTTAAGCAAAAAGGCAGTTTCTGAAACTTGCTCTAATTGATAAAAATCTAACCATTCTGGAGCACCAAACATTTGATCAATTTGTTGTGGGGAAAGAAAAGGTTGCCCATCTTTAATCAAAAAGTGGGATACTTTACCTTCCATCACAATTTTATTTCTATCAGAACCGCACGTGCATGAACTCGTATTTACAGAAACAATATCTCCTGTTCTGTAACGTAAATGAGGTGAAGCCCCCTGATCAATACTAGAAATACATAGCTCTTTAAATGTGTTACTCAGTGGTGATGTAAACTCTACATCAACATACTCAAAATAGAAACTATCATCATTTACATGCATATGTCCATGATTACACTCCATTGCAACCCACCCAAATTCAGTAGACGATAGCAGTTCACCATACATCGAGCGCATATCATAATATTCCGCTATTTGTCTTCTTGCACAATTTGTAGCACCAGTATAGGCAACCATGACAGGAATTTGAGGCGGTTGAATTCCGCGCTTTTTATAATGTTTTAGTAAGAATGCAAAGTGAGTCGGGTCAACATAAAACAAATCAGGCTCATAAATTTTTATTTCTTCAATGGTACGGTCTAACATTGCTTCAGTGGTAGTCATTAAATCATGATAAACAGGTAAAACAAGTGTTTTATCTGCTAAAACTCTATCCTCTATGGTGCTATTAGGGTTTGCACATTCAACATCCGAGCAATTTGGTGCTGCATACCTCGCAATTTTCCTTCCAGAACGATGGAAAGCCTCATTAATTTTAGGGTTTACTGAAGCACATGATATTGCTCTATTGAGAAGATACATTCCTATTTCTAACGTTATCAGACGTTCACCTGTTGAACCTGAACTACGGCTGTTAGTTACCATAGGATGATTAAGCGTGAAACCTTTTGCTAAAGTTCCTTTTGGAAAGTTCTTTCTATAGTCTAGTTTTGCCGTAAATGGGACGGTTTCCAAGTCTTTCGGTTCTTTAATATTTTCTATATTGGTCTCTGACTCCGTATATAACTTTTGGTAAAATTCAACGTTCTCAAAGCTATACTCAAGCTCTCTCAACACTTTTTGGAAATTTTTCATTCTTTGACCCTTCAATATTGTTCTACTTTTAAACTTCTCACGCGTGAGACTCTTTTATTACTAATACTAAAATTAGATTTACCACTCTTCCTCGACTTCTACTGCACGGACAATCGGCGTGGAACCACAAATAAAATCAAGCTCCATCGCCAACTCTCTGATACTGCCAGATTCCATAATCAATGCTAATTGAGATGAAATGTTTAACTCATTTGAGAGCTTTTGACTTAGGTGGAGACTCAATATCGAGTTAAAGCCTAAAGTGATTAAACTTTCTCCTACACTGATCGCATCTTTATCAATCAAGAGTAACTCGTGGATATATTTTACTAGAAGCTCTTCCATTTCGGTTGTTGTCGCTATAAAGCTTTTAGTTGTCGGAACGTAGTTAATTTTGGGCAGTGCTTTTCTATCTACTTTACCATTACTCGTCAATGGCCACTCTGTAACCAATAAAATAACACCAGGCACCATATACTCTGGCAGAGTTTTCCTTAATGTCGTTTTTATTCTATTGACATAGTCTCCTACTACTTCCT
>NZ_JAKRFX010000036.1:0-2083 GCF_022347825.1 Pseudoalteromonas sp. OF7H-1
TTAAATTAGACTGTGTCATGTATGGACTCCTTATTTGGTAAAAGTGTTTTGCAATATCTTTATACCGTACTCTCCCGTTAAGGGGGAGGAGTCCATACATCTCCCACAAACCAAGAAAAGAGCCAAATACGTGTCTTCACCAAATCCACACCCACAAAAAAGCCGCCCTTTTTGCAAAGGGCGGCTTTTCAATATTTGCTAAGTCGCGCTCAAGCGCGACCTACAAACCCTTGGCTCATCTATTTTAACTAAAGCAAGTAGGAGCGGCTTCACGCCGCGATCTTTAGATGCTTGCCAGCGGCTACAAACAATTTGTAGCAGCGACTTTATGTCGCGACTTGTTTTTTGAGTCCAGCCTTCAACTTTACCTCATGTCGCCTTGCCGACGTTCAATAAGAGAGCTTAAATCATAAACAGCTATGCTCTTACTAACTCGCCAACAACGGTCAATCCCCTTAAAAACCCATTTCACAACCAGCGCCTATGCACTCAACACTATTGTCGTGTTCAAAGAATTCTAGGTCTTCACTTTTGCTTACATCAACTATTTTTAGTGAGTTATTTAGAAGGTTTAGCTCTATTAAACTTACCTGTTTGCGCAAGTCTATCTTTTTGAGTTTATTATTCGGCAAAAAAAGTATTTCAAGCTTGGAGTTAGCTGTTAAATCGATAGTGTTTAAGCGGTTGTTGCCAGCGTATAGTGCAGCTAGGTTCTTATTATGGCTTATGTCTAAAGAGCTAAATTGGTTCGCATCTAGATTTAGTTCGCTGAGCACCTTGAGCTTACTTAAATCTAGACTTTCTAACTGATTATTAGCAAGTTCAAGGTCACGAATACCACTCGGCATATTCACTTTTGTGAGCTTATTACCTGACAGGTTAAGTCGATACAGCTCGGGATTTACAAGCGTGAATTCGCCTGTCAGCTTGTTATCTTCTGCATCTAGCCATTCAAGCTCACTGTTATTACTTACATCGACTTTTGAGAGCTTATTACCACTAAGCATTACAGTCTTTAGTTTTGCGTTCTTACTAACATCAATACTGGTTAGGTTATTTTGGCTCAAATCAACCATAAAAAGTTGTGTGTTGTGACTTATGTCGATTTCTATCAGTTGATTTGGCTTTTTCTTAGCGGCAGGTCTGCTAGTGATACCGCCAATTTCACCCACAATAAAGCTATCACCTTCATTACTTAAGATTAATTTTTTTAAGTTGCTAAAATGCCTAAGTCCTTTGGCCGAGGTAATTCCGTAGTCACGACAGCGTATTTCAATCACCTCCCCTACTGTTTTATAGCCACTTTCTTGCAAACATTTTAAAAAGTTAGCGTCTGTAACCACGCTTTCTAATGCCGTATTATCATTAGCCGAAGCGACACTAACAATCCCAAGATTTAATACAAGTAAAGACACAAAAGCGACTTTAAAGCGTGCAAAATTCCTTTTTAACATTATTTCACCTTCAATTTTCAAAAGTATAATCAAGTGGTTGAGTCAGAGTTTTCACCACAAAAAATCAAAGAGTGCATAATACAGGTTATTTGAGGCCTGTACCTATAAAAATAAGCATTAGTTATGAATTAGAAACTTTAAATTACATTAAGGCAAAAGTGCACACACGCAACAAGGTCAAGGTATCGCCCACGACAACCAAATGACCAAGCTCTTCTATTTTAACTAAACCGTGTAGAAGCGGCTTCACGCCGCGATCTTTTGATAGTTGCCATTTAAGGCTACGAACAATTCGTAGCAGCGACTTTATGTCGCGACTTGTTTTTAAATCCAGCCTTCAACTGTACCTTTTGTCGCTTCGCCGGCAAGGCAATATCGGAGAGGCACATTATTTATCGCCATAAATGGCGACTTACGTAGAGATTTGGTGTGAAGTCACAGTTATTCGCCGCTATAAGGGATCGCGGCGTGAAGCCGCTTATATGGACTCCTCCAATTGTATAAGCCATTTTTAGCATTATTGGTGTGATTGCGTGCTTATATCCGGGCTCTTGATGAGGTGCTACCTCGGCCTCTTTGATGTATTCGCGCCCTTGTGCCTTCTCTCCCACGCGGTATTTGTATACACC
>NZ_JAKRFX010000037.1:0-1929 GCF_022347825.1 Pseudoalteromonas sp. OF7H-1
CCATTAAACGCTGGCAACTGTCATTTTGCTTGGTTATCGCTTCAACTTGTTTATGTAGCTGTGCTTTAGCGGCACATTGTGTTTTATATAGGTCATAACTCACCGCGAGTGCTTGTTTTAATGCGATAGGTAGCGCATTTTCAGCATCTTCTAAAATATCTGGAACCGCTTGTGTTAACGCTGCATCGCCTTGATTAATGACAACACCAAACTCTAATAGCAATCCACGTATTTGATTTGAAAGCTGGGTCTTTTGTTTATCTACTAAGGTTCTCGCTTGGTTCAATGATTGCAATGTTTGCTCTTCAACTGTCATGATTTTACAGGGCTTCACGTTGTATGCTTGGCTTGCACTGGCAATGGCGAGGACATCATTTGCATCGGTTTTTTGGCCTTGCCTAAACGCTTTAACAAATTTAGGGGGAAGTAACATGACATCATGCCCCAGCGACAGCGCTTTGCGAGCAATATGCTGGGCGCTACCGCAAGCTTCCATCACGACCTTTGAACCCTCGGCTTTTGCTAGCAACTCAAACATAGGTTCGCGTTTCATTGGCTTATTAAACTTGAGTTTATTGCCTTTCAGCTGTGCCACCTGGAAAATGTTTTTTGCCAAGTCGATAGCAATTAAATTAGACTGTGCCATGTATGGACTCCTTATTTGGTAAAAGTGTTTTGCAATATCTTTATACCGTACTCTCCCGTTAAGGGGGAGGAGTCCATACATCTCCCACAAAACTATTTAGACTGTGAGTTAGGAGACTATGCTGATAATTTTTGTAACCCTTGCAAACAGCTTTATTGATGAAGTCGTAGACGATCTCACAAGCAACTTATTCCCCCTCCATCACACCCGAAAAGCATAAGTCGATATGCAATGTGCCGACAGGATGTCGGCCAAGTCTTGTCTGGCATAGGGACGTGCCTTACAAGGTGGTTGCACTATGTCGGCTTAGGATTTGAGGATTAAGTGTGATGTTGGGGCGACGTTTTCTTGGTTCGTTCTTTTTCGTCGTTTAAAAAGAATGAACGAGGAGCGCATGGATGCGCTTTGATACGAGCCATGGAGGGTAAGGCTAATATGTCCTCCTGACGGATTTCGACGCCCATCCATGGGCTACGACTATCTTTTCTTTGCTTGCCCAAAGAAAAGGTAGCAAAAGAAAAGGCACTCCCAACATCACACTGACTCCTCAAGTAAATTACCAATATGAACGTCACCGCTGTGTAAGGGCCATCCTTGGCCCTGTCACAGCTTTTCACGCATCCATGCGCTGAAATGACTCATTGGCAATTTACTTTCGGGTGTGATGAGGGAGACACAAGGCGCTGATAAATTCTTGTGGTGCTTGCAAGCAACCATGTTTCTGAAGGCTTTGTGGACAGCTAACAGACAACTTATTTCCCCCTCCATCACACCCGAAAAGCATAAGTCGATATGCAATGTGCCGACAGGATGTCGGCTAAGTCTTGTCTGGTACAAGGACGTGCCATACAAGGCGGTTGCACTATATCGGCTTAGGATTTGAGGATTAAGTGTGATGTTGGGGCGACGTTTTCTTGGTTCGTTCTTTTTCGTCGTTTAAAAAGAATGAACGAGGAGCGCATGGATGCGCTTTGATATCTGCCAAGGAGGGCTAGCTGACACCGTTTTATTTGGCTTGAGATTTAAAAACCATCCGTCATGGCAAAAGATAAACATTCGGATGCTAAATAAAAAAATGAGTTAAAAATGCTTGCCTTTTATGTAACAATAGCGCGCAAATAAAAACCAATCGCAGCACACTAGGAAGTAGTACCGCGTATTGGTGGAACGGCTTTAACCAACAACAGTGGACATAAAAAATGCAAACAAGGATTGTGGTGTATGGTACTAACCATCCTGTACATGTCGTCGATTTTGAACTCACGACCTGTATCAATAGCGGC
>NZ_JAKRFX010000038.1:0-1799 GCF_022347825.1 Pseudoalteromonas sp. OF7H-1
TCATAGCGAGTCGGTGTGTGTACCACGAGGTGAGCCAATACGTATCGCGCCCCCAGAGCATAGCCCAAAACCGATGGTGTTTACCGCCACGGTACGTTCGCTGTCGGGGTCAAAGACTAATCCTCATGTCGATACGCAAGGGCAATATGCCACGCAAGTACATTTTGATAGTCAGGTGACCGAGTCGGTAAAGCGCCTCACACAATATGCCTGTCGCGGTCAAAAGCAGCCGACAGGATTACACTTTCCACTGCTGCCAGACAGTAATGTGCTCATCGGTTGTATGAACAACGACCCAGACCAAAGTTACTTGTTAGGCTTTGCCCTTAACGACACCCAACCATCCGTTGTTACTAGCGCCAATAACACCCAAAACGTGCTCTGCTCTCGCGGCCAAAACCTATTGATGTTTGATGACACCCCAAATACCCCGCATGTTGTGTTGCAAACCCTAGCGGGCAACCAGCACTTGGTGTTACATGGGGATAAAAAGCGGCCTTACATTCACTGGCTTGCGCAACTTGGCGCGATGAATATTTTTGCGGCCAAAGATATACAACTTGGCAGTGTTAAAAGCGCAATTCGACTACTCACCAATAAAACCTTTATTGCCAGCGCCAAACAACAACTGGCACTGGAGAGTAAAAAGTCAGTCATTGCCGATGCAGCAACCAACCTAGACGTCACCGCCAATCAAATTGACGTCAGCGCCACACAAAATATCACCCTTAAGGCGGGTCGCAGCCATCGCAGTGTTATCCAAAGTGATATAAAGCTCAAGGCAGACAACAACCTCACCATCACCGCCCCAGCGGGAAGTCAAATCATCCAAAGCCAAGGCAATATCACGATTAAAGGCAGTGGCTCCGGCAACCTCACCCTTGCCAATGGCGGCAGTGAAATCAGTATTGACTCAAGTGGTAACGTCAACATCTTTGCAGACAAGTTACTGACCTTAAAAGGCAAAGCCATGACTGTGTTTGACGGCAGCATGGAGCAAGATATTGGCAGCAAACAAAGCGCCACTATGCCGAGTGCACCGCAAATTCAAGCCCTCTCTGAGAATGCTCGACTCTCACTTGCCGCCGATGGCATTGCCACCATGGCGAGCAGTACCATTGAGTTGTCTTATACCTATCAAGATGGTAGCCCAATTATGGGTGCGCCTTATACCATTCGATTTGCAAACGGCACAGCGCTGACCGGTAACTTAGATGACAGCGGTAAAGCAAAAATTGAGAATGCCCCGCCCGGTCAATACACCGTGCAATATGGTGAGGATAAACGCAATTACCTGCCAGAAGATAATCGCCCTAAAAACCCACTGTATGGACAAATCACCCCAGCGCAAGCGGCTGAAATGGTACGCAGCGGCAATACCGCACCACTGATAGAAGCCAATGGCATTGCAACCCAAGCAGGTGATTGGTTATGGGGCACACTGCAAGGCGACTTTAATCAAAACCCCTCTACGTCACAAATCGTGGTAGGCACCTTGATTTCCATGATACCGATTATCGACCAAGTCATGGATTTACGAGATATCACCGCCAATGTCATGTTACTGACCGACGATGATGAAGCCAACGACACCGACGCTTGGCTTGCCTTTACCCTAACGGGTATTGGTTTAGTGCCAGTAGTGGGCTCAGCAGTCAAAGGCGTGGGCAAGGTTATCTTAAAAAATACTGGAGAATCCCTCTCGGCTGCGCTTGCCGTACTACGCAAGCTCGGCAAAGGCGACCCAGTTAAATACCTAAGAGACATCAACTGGCAAGACCTAGGAAAACAATCCGCCA
>NZ_JAKRFX010000039.1:0-1422 GCF_022347825.1 Pseudoalteromonas sp. OF7H-1
AAGGTGGTGAAGTTGTTGATGCCCTACTTCCAGGAAAAGCCTCTAAGCTTCAGTTCATACTGAATCGTACCCTAAACCGACACAGGTGGTCAGGTAGAGAATACTAAGGCGCTTGAGAGAACTCGGGTGAAGGAACTAGGCAAAATTGTACCGTAACTTCGGGAGAAGGTACGCTCTTGTTTGTGAAGGACTTGCTCTGTAAGCAAACGAGAGCCGCAGTGACCAGGTGGCTGGGACTGTTTATTAAAAACACAGCACTGTGCAAAATCGTAAGATGACGTATACGGTGTGACACCTGCCCGGTGCCGGAAGGTTAATTGATGGGGTTAGCTTAGGCGAAGCTCTTGATCGAAGCCCCGGTAAACGGCGGCCGTAACTATAACGGTCCTAAGGTAGCGAAATTCCTTGTCGGGTAAGTTCCGACCTGCACGAATGGTGTAACCATGGCCACGCTGTCTCCACCCGAGACTCAGTGAAATTGAAATCGCAGTGAAGATGCTGTGTACCCGCGGCTAGACGGAAAGACCCCGTGAACCTTTACTACAGCTTGGCACTGAACATTGACCCTACATGTGTAGGATAGGTGGGAGGCTTTGAAGCAGAGACGCTAGTTTCTGTGGAGCCGACCTTGAAATACCACCCTTGTAGTGTTGATGTTCTAACTTAGGCCCCTGAATCGGGGTTGAGGACAGTGCCTGGTGGGTAGTTTGACTGGGGCGGTCTCCTCCCAAAGAGTAACGGAGGAGCACGAAGGTTTGCTAAGTACGGTCGGACATCGTACGGTTAGTGTAATGGTAGAAGCAAGCTTAACTGCGAGACAGACACGTCGAGCAGGTACGAAAGTAGGTCATAGTGATCCGGTGGTTCTGAATGGAAGGGCCATCGCTCAACGGATAAAAGGTACTCCGGGGATAACAGGCTGATACCGCCCAAGAGTTCATATCGACGGCGGTGTTTGGCACCTCGATGTCGGCTCATCACATCCTGGGGCTGAAGTCGGTCCCAAGGGTATGGCTGTTCGCCATTTAAAGTGGTACGCGAGCTGGGTTTAGAACGTCGTGAGACAGTTCGGTCCCTATCTGCCGTGGGCGTTTGAGAATTGAGAGGGGCTGCTCCTAGTACGAGAGGACCGGAGTGGACGAACCGCTGGTGTTCGGGTTGTGATGCCAATTGCATTGCCCGGTAGCTACGTTCGGAACTGATAACCGCTGAAAGCATCTAAGCGGGAAGCAGGCCTCGAGATGAGTTCTCACTTTGACTTAGAGTCAACTGAAGGGCCGTTGAAGACTACAACGTTGATAGGCGAGATGTGGAAGTGCTGTGAGGCATTAAGCTAACTCGTACTAATTACCCGTGAGGCTTAACCATACAACGCCAAAGTGGTTTATAAGCGACAGAAGTTAATAGACTAAAGTAGACAAA